>JAGQKG010000164.1:0-7819 GCA_020430245.1 Nitrospira sp. | reverse complement strand
CATAGGAGGTGCGTTGGACGCCGCGTAGATTATCGGCCAGAAATGCGTTTGCTTGTTTTTCAATCCATGTGGTCACGTCGGCATCAGCCGGCCCCCCATGGGGCGGGTTATATTTGAAGCCACCATCTTCCGGCGGATTGTGCGAAGGGGTAATGACAATGCCATCGGCTAAGCCGGTCTTCCGATCACGATTGTAGGTCAGGATGGCATGGGAAATAACCGGGGTCGGGGTGTAACCGTTGTCGCGGTCTACCATCACGGTTACACCATTGGCGGCAAGGACTTCAAGCGTACTTGCCAGGGCCGGCTCGGAGAGCGCGTGTGTATCCATGCCTAAAAAGAGAGGCCCGTCAATATGCTGTTGTTGACGATAGAGGCAAATGGCCTGAGTGGTGGCTAAAATATGCGCTTCATTAAACGAAAGCTTCAAGGAAGATCCTCGGTGCCCGGATGTGCCGAAAGCAACCCGTTGCTCCGGCACTGACGGGTCAGGCCGTCCCGTGTAATAGGCGGTGACCAACCTAGGAATATTGGCAAGCATGGAAATCTCGGTGGCTTTTCCTGCCAAAGGGCTGACGTTCTTCATGATATCTCCAGGTTCAATAATAGGGGAAAACAAATGTTCCTTACCTCAGCGCTGGAAGAATACCCCACCGATCTTCCACACTTCAAAGGAACCATCATCTTTCAGTTTAACTTCCCTGTGTCATGTGGACAGAAGGAAGCCATTGTTCTTCCGCACCGGTTTGCCCCTCCGTACTTCGCCGGAATAAGAGAAGAGATCAATCTCATTGGCCTCTCCGGGACGGTCCTTTTACCATTCCTGCCCTAAAATAGGAGTTCCTGTTGCGTCAGTATAGGAAAAGGAAGATTCTGGATAAACATTAGTGGGGAATTGTCCACTGTAGCCAGCTGTCAATTCGATCGTAGATTTACTTTATTTTCCTATAATAATACAGTGCGGGAATTAAAGGATCTTGGTTTAGATGTCAAGGGTTTTGCGGTCATTCAACATTTTGTCGCTTCAATGGATTCGAGCCATAAGATTGACCGGCATGTGGTCAGTCTATTTCTAGTAACATGGCTCACACAATGTTGAGATTTGGTTGTTAACCATGAAGCATCGACTTGGAAATATTGCGTTATTGCTTGGAACGCTTCTGGTTATTTTTATCATTGATCGGGTTTTACTCACTCAATATCCTCTTCCTCGGTGGAAGGCAGATCCCGTTCTGCACTATACACACCGTTCAGGAACATTCACCTGGGGGAAACAATATGACAATAAGCCAATTTACATAAATCGGTATGGTTTTCATGACCAGGACTTTCCCGAAACGAAAGGGGAGGGAGAGCTACGGGGTTTAATTGTTGGTGATTCTATCGTCATGGGGCATGGGGTGACCGCAGCCGAGACATTTCCCAATCAACTTGAAAGGCTGTTACCTGGCTGGGCTCCCGGGTACAAAACCTACCAGATCATTAATGCAGGCGTGCAGGGCTACTCGACCTTTCAGTATCTCGAAACATTAAAGCGATCATTGAAGTTTTCTCCCGACTTTATCGTCATAGGATTCTGCATGAATGATCCCACAGAACCCTATTTGGTCAACACGTCATACGGGGGGTCTGGCTTAGACTATCATGGTATATGGCAAATTTCACAACCGTGGATTGCCTATTTGGTGAATGAGACAGGATTTGGTCGTTTTGCGATTTCTATCCGAAAGAGAATTCACAAAACATTCACATCGGCTGAGAAGGAGGCACGTAAAGAAATATATAATGTCCGCAAGATGGCCGAATTTTCCCGCAGTGATCCAGTATATATTGAGGCCTGGAAACTTATTCTGAGGGACTTGTCGGAAATGTATGATTTGGCTAGGAAAGAGAAGATCCCCATCGTCTTGATCATCTTTCCCTTTACATTTCAGCTTGGCGACGAGAAACTTCAAGAACCACAGAGAATTCTCAAAGAACATGCAGACCAACATGGCGTTCCCTACCTTGACATGACCGAGGTGGCCGAAAAATTGATTGCTGATGGTGTGCCTCTTGGCGATCTGTTTCTTGATAGGGACCACTATACGGTTAAAGGGCATAGTGTCCTAGCCGACTTGCTTTTACAGCACTTGAGAGCAAATGGAGTAATTTAAGTCCCATGACCCCTGCTTCTGGGGTTTAGCAGTGGAAACAACAGGGGTCAATAAAAACACTCCTCTTGAGCCTCAAATTCTTGTAATCATGCAATCGCGAACCCTGTTTGTCCGCTCCTGACGTTCAGCTCAATCAAGGTAGTGAAGCTCCCCCCAGCTGGGGGCCTCTTTCAGATGTATCGTCTTATTACATTTGCGCATTTCTCCCTTCAGCAAGCTGAGGGGGTATCCAGTGATTTTTTATGAACAAGCCCGATAATTGAGGGGAAACCCCCTTGGTTGCGGGCGGATTATCAACAATTACAAAGAAATTCTGTGGATAAAGAAATTATTGATAGCGTGATATTTTTCGCGGAAATCAATGGACATCGGTCTGAAGGCACATGTCAAGAAAAAAAACCAATTTCTACCTTTACGCCTACGCCAAAAAACCCACACCACTACCTATGGGGGCATAAAAAAAACTTTATACAATGCCTAAAACAGTGGCAATCTGCTTATTCCCTTTTTAATCCTTAGAAAATCACCCGATTCCAGACAGTATTCACCACGTTATACACAAAAATTGGGGATGAATTTTTAAGGCCGTGGTCTGCATTTTGCTGACCAAAAAAATCAAAGTTTTTTATGTGATGGTTGCCATTCTCGAGGAGCCAACGGGATGATGATGCCCAAGCACCTCATAACTCTTCCCATCATCCTTCGTCTCCAACCTTTGCGCTAACCCTGTCCTGAACCATGGCGAAGGGCTCAACATGAGGAGCTCTGGAAGGGGCATTGCCTTGTATGCGTATTTGTCAAATGTGTGAATGTCGCATGGAAGATTTTTCCCTGCATGGGTCACGCCTCATTTCTGTGATGAGCCGTGTCAAAACGATTCACGCCATGCCTGTTTACACAAAGCACTGCATTGATAGAATAAGCCGTGCCTCGCAATGATTCCTCTTTCCCTTTCTTGACTGTCCGACGCACGGGGTTCCACCCTTCCTTTTCATCACACCATTTCGCCGCCTATGGCCTGCCGGATGTGGGCATGCCATTGTGGATGAATCTTCCGTCGAGCGTTCACCACGGACCTAGTTGCTTGTGGAGTGTCATGCCCCATGGATTCGCTTGAATCCTTTATCTCGACCGTAGCCGGTTGGGTGTGGGGTCCCCCCATGTTGATCCTGTTGATCGGAACCGGGTTGTATCTGACCATTCTGCTAAAAGGCCTGCAGTTTCGTGTCCTACCGCATGCTCTGAAGCTAGTGTTTCACAAAGAGCGAAGTGCCAATGGCGACATCAGCCATTTTGCTGCCCTCATGACAGCCTTATCAGCCACGGTGGGCATCGGGAATATTGTCGGCGTAGCCGCTGCGATCACGCTCGGCGGGCCCGGAGCCGTCTTTTGGATGTGGATGACCGGGCTGGTGGGCATGGCCACCAAATATGGCGAAGCCGTGCTGGCGGTGAAATACCGTGAGCAGGGGGCATACGGGATGCGTGGCGGGCCAATGTATTATCTGGCCAACGGTGCCGGGCTGCCGTGGTTAGGCTGGCTTTTTGCCTTGTTCACGGCATGTGCGGCGTTTGGTATCGGCAACATGACGCAGGCTAATGCCGTGGCCGGCATTCTTGAGTCGACCTTTCAGATCCAACCCTGGATCACCGGTGTCGTGTTGATGGGTATGACCGGACTTGTGATTTTGGGGGGCATCACCTCCATCGGGCGTTTTACCTCGGTGTTGGTGCCATTCATGATTGTCGGGTATGTCACGTCAGCTTTGGTCGTCCTGGCTCTGCATGTGACGGAGATCCCGCAGGCCTTGGCCAGCATCGTCTATCACGCGTGGAACCCGATTGCGGCAGGAGGCGGGTTTGCCGGTGCCACGATGGCCGCGGCCATGCGCTACGGGTTGGCGAGAGGAGTTTTTTCGAATGAATCGGGTTTGGGCTCCGCGCCCATTGCCGCCGCCGCTGCACGGACAGACGATCCGGTCCGGCAAGCCCTGGTGAGTATGACGCAGACCTTTATCGATACCCTGGTTGTCTGTAGTATGACGGCGTTGGTCATCCTGACCGCGACTTCATGGACACAAGGTCTCGATGCGGCTCAACTCACCAGTGCCAGTTTCGGAGAATCCCTTGGCCACACGGGAGAACTCATTGTCACCCTCTCCATTACCCTATTTGCCTATTCGACCTTGATCGGCTGGAATTATTATGGGGAGAAAGCCATTGAGTATCTGATGGGGCCGGGGGCCATCGTGTATTACCGCGTGATCTTTGTTGCTGTGGTGCTGCTTGGCGCCACGTCCAGGTTGGAATTGGTTTGGAATGTGTCCGATGTCATGAACGGCCTGATGGCCATTCCGAATCTCATCGGATTACTGCTATTGGCAAAGATGATTAAACAGGAGACGGGACGCTATTTTAGTGCGCAAACGATAGGCAGAGGTCTTTCGGGGCCTCCTGCTCCCCCTCCTGTATAACGGGGTGCAGGAGAAATTGAACACCCTATCAAGCCCGTAGATTAACAGTCCGGGTACAGATAATCCCCTCCACAGATCCTTCCGAATTCTTTCTATATGGTTGAGGGTTGGCACCTGTATTTACCCATGATGCCGAGTTAGATCGGGCATCAGGAGTGGACAAACCATTGCCCCAGTTTCAATAAGGCGTAAGGTGCCAAATAAAAAGACAACACGGAAATCACGACCCCTGATATGGCTCCGGACAACCCGCTCATGAACACTCCGATCAAGGGAAGCAAAAACACAATAAGAATCATGGCCAGGGCGATGCGTTTATGATGTTCGTAGAATGCCTGGCGCCGATCACTTTTCAGCGATTCGGTAAAGGAAAGATCAGGAGAGAGAGCCATAGGGGCAGTATACCCGAAACGTGTCCTCATGTGGCGAGTTTCCTTCGCCCTGGTTCCTGACACATTTCCGCCGCTCCGTTAAGCCAGGCAGAGATATGACGGTAGGCTTGACTTGGCCCAGTGACCGACTCGTTCGGTCACTTGCGACCATACCTACCGCTTGTCCCATGGATTTTGATTCAATGGCAGGCAGAGCGTGGCGGGAATGTAGCCGTTGGCGGGGTTCAGCGAATGATCCCGATTGCCTTGGTTGACGGGGTTGAATGAATTATTGGGAGCGTACCGATTCGCCGGGTTGACAGGATTTCCTGAATCGAATTGGTTTGAAGGGATTGTCGGGCGAATAGGCTTGTGCAGGATTCAGTGGGCTGTCCTGCCCGTATCGACTGGCCGGTTTGAAGATGGTGTAAGTGCGCTCATCCATCTTCTCGCCAAAGCCCGTTTCGGCCCCGGTCATTCCAACTGAGAGGAGCACCACCGCCTGGATTAGATGCAGTGACGGAAAACCTGCAAGGCGTATACAGCCCTTTTCCACAAATGGACAGGAGGGCAGCTCGATCAACCTTCTCTTCCGGCAGTTTACAAAATCTACCGAGGGTAACCATTCGCAGTCAGTTACTTCTCTGCGACGGCCTTACAGCGAAGGCGCATGCCGGCAAAACCACCATCTCCCCAGGTGGCTTCGATGCCAATGGCGATTTGGTTGCTGGGACAGGAAACCTTATTGTGCCAGCGTTCACAGTTCGGGCGCCTGAATTTGTCGCTCAGACTGGCTTCGTGGAGGGTGCCATCGGGCCCTACCCGCACGGCCCAGATCTCGGCGCCTTTAATTTTGTCGTCTTTCTTTTTCTTATCAGTGGTGCAGACTTGGATGGCCTGGACCACATGATCCGCCTTGTCGAATTTGATCGTCTGTTTGTCATGAACGATTTTATCCGTGCAAGGAGATCTGGTGATATTGTTCGACGTGCTTTCTGCGGTATGGCGACCATTTAAACTTGTGCGCAGCGTACCGATATAACACGCTTCGTCGCTCCGTTCATAAAATACCAGGCCGCCGAGTGCCCACTGATCTTCGGAGGTCGTGCCGTAGGGATCGGGTACGATGGTTTTGACATCAAGAGTGCTTTTTCCGCCGGGAGCCGATCCCGACAACTCACTCGTACTGACCGAGCCAATGACTTTTGCCTCGGCCCACGCATGTCCCGGGGTCAAGCCGGCAAGGAGAGTTAGCATGATCACGTTCGCTCTACCCCAATGTGTCATCGGCGCTCCTTGGGTATGATGAACCGTGGGATGGTCCGGGTTGCCTCATTGCCGGAACAAGATTAACCCACGTCCTCATGAGAATCAATTGTGTCCTATCATCTGATTGGCCGGACTCGTCAACTCTGAAACGCTTTGAACAAAAGGTACTACCCCACACCCTTTTTCTACATTGGGCGTATGACATTCTCCTGATATAGATCCATAAGAAAGCTTGTCCGAAATAAATGCATCATTTTACAAAAAGGAGAAGTCGTCCATGGCTACAAAGACTTTGAAAGCTCAGACAGCACAAGCTGCCGACATGCTTCGAAAAGATCACAAAAAAAGTCATAGGGCTTTTTTAGAAAATTTGAAAAGATGGATAATGCCCAGGAGAAGCAGGAGGTCGTCGATACGGTGCTGACGGAGCTTGAAATCCACGCGGAGGTTGGAGAAATCACTCATCTATCCGGCCGTCCGCCCGAAAATGAAAGATGAGGATCTGATGGATGAGGCTCTCGAAGAACATCATGTCTTGCATGGCGTCATTGGGGAACTGAAGAAAATGACCCCGGGTGACGAGCGCTATGATGCCAACGTGACGGTGCTCGGCGAACTCTGCCAGTATCATATGAAAGAAGAAGAGGAAGAAATGCTGCCCAAGGTAGAAAAGTGGGATATCGACTGGGACCGTCTGTACGAACAGGTGATGAAACGAAAAAGCCAACTCATGGAGAGGGCCGGATTATCTTTCAACAACGGCTCACACATAAATTCAAAGGCGCGGAAAAAGAAATAGGAAAAGCCACACACGCGTGCCATCAACCGCATGTCAAAAAAGGAAGACCTCAAACGTTCATCGATCGGGAGACAATCATGCCGGGCGACGACATGGTTGACACTCGGAATGATGCTCCTGTGCCTGATCCCGTCGGCAGTTCCCAGCCGAGCAGCGACAGGGGAGGAATTGATCGTGAGGGAGAGGCATACACTCTTATGCCCGGACAGTGCCAACTGTGTTTCCACGATGGCGGCTAGGGAAAGCCATGCGATAGCACCCTATCGGTATCAAATTTCCTTGGAGGAAGCCAGGGCTGTGCTGAAACGCGTCTTCGGTCAAATTCCTCGCACGGAATTGATTAGGGAAGAATCGGATTACCTGCATTTTGAAGTCAGGAGTTTTCTCTTTGGTTTTGTGGACGATATCGAGCTTAGGGTTGATGAAGCCGCAAAAATTATTCACTTCCGTTCAGCGGCTCGCAGCGGCTACTACGATTTCGGGGTGAACCGGAAGCGGATGGAGAAGGTGCGGCAAATGCTGGAGGGCAAGCTGTAGCGAAGACAAAACATGTATGCAATATTCTGCAACCTCACCATAAAGCCCCGTTTTGGTTCTCAATGCAATATCTCAAAATATGATTTAAACAAATTCATTCCATCTTGAATTTCTCTTCGGAATGAAACTCCCATACAAACGGGAAGAGGAAATGGATGAGGGCAGGATCCGCGAAGAATCTGTGCTCACACTAAATCGTTTCAGACACCTTCG
>JAGQKG010000163.1 GCA_020430245.1 Nitrospira sp. | reverse complement strand
CGCGGCCATGCGCGTCAATGAGCGGACTGTCGGTGAACGAAATACCCTGAAGGACTGGTGTCGCGAGTACGGACCCCCGCATCGGCATGTGAGGCTTGTCCGGCAGGAGAAGCATCTGGTCATCCTGATATACCGTACAGGCCCAGCCGACGAATGGGTTGACCGTGGATTTGGCATGCTGGCAATGGCTGTGGGAGCCCGCTGCATGGATATGCACGGTGCGGATTGTTTTGATCTCCCAATCCGCGACGCAGATATAGGCCCCGACGGCAGCCACAAACCGAATGCCGATCAGCAAATAGGTCAACAACGTCAGCCACAGGCGAATCCGTCCGGGACGTTGAGTCACATGTCTAAAGGGGAGTGCGTTGGTCATATGTTGGGTGTAGGCCATCATGCCGGTTCGCGGAGCATACCTACTCAGGACTCAACACGCGGTAGGGGGACGTCGGGCAATTGTATCCAGTTCATCATCATAAAATGAGTCAAATTTTTCGAACACAGAGGAACATGCTTGTATCAGAGCCCTACTGATCTGGCTACCAAAGTTTACTCACCGATACTACAACGTTTGTGGTGAAAAAAGATCGGCAGGATGCAACATTTCAATGGCCACAATTTGGTGAGGGCAGCGTGTTCTGCGGTGAATGCCCCGTCTGTGGCAGGAGCAAATGGTATCCAAGTGTTTCGAGGAAAATGGGAGAGGCATGCCTGTGCTCATATTCTGTTCATCCGATCGGCCAATGAATGGTTTTGGGGGACGGGATTAGTGGGAAAATAAAAAACAGGGTGAAGGCCAAGGAGGTTGCAAGTCCAAATGCCTTCACCCTGAAGTGGAGCGGGGTAGGTCAGGGATGAGTCACGCCGCTCCGGGTTCCGCTGGAAGAGTGCAATGATCTCTCAGCTTCAAGGGAAAATGTATCCGATCCGGTGAGATTCTTCTACCGATCTCTACTGATCGGTGCAACAGCCGGGAATATTTCTGGCAATCATGTTCAAAAAATTTGGAATAGTTCCACATTCAGAACCGGCTCGGGAAAACAGCTTTTCAATATCTTCCTTCCTTTCCCCGCTTTCGTGAGATCATGTCAGTGGTTTCTTCCGTCATTAGAAAAATTATCGCGTGAAAAACTCATGGTGCAACCATTGGTAGGCGAACGTGCGGTTCGGTAGCGAGTTTTTCGATCACGGGATATATTCCTACTCGGTTGTTCGAAAAATTTCCTATCTATGTTCACGTTCGCCAAAGAGGAGGATTCGTGTATGCCGTACACGCAAGTTGGTAGATGGTTTGGAGTGGGTTCGGGAATGTGTGTCGTGATGGCAGTGGGATTGTTGATGCAATCGGTCGCCATGGCCAATCCTCATGAGCCAAGAGAGGTCGGGCCCTATACCTTAATCGTCGGGTTTAGGATCGAACCGGCATTTGAGGATGTGGTCAACGCCCTTGATTTTTTTGTGACCCGAACATCAGACGGGAAGCCTATCAGCGTGAGTAACGGAGACGTAGTGGATATTGAAGCGGAGGTCCAGTTTCGAAAGGAAGAAAGCGTGGGTTCCGCAATCATTCAACAAGATCAACTTGCTAAACCCGAGCAGGCCTTCGGAGCCGACAATCGGTACAATGCCTGGTTCAAACCCACGATTGACGGGGCATATGGGTTCAGAGTCAGGGGGGAGATCAATGATCTCAGCGACCCGCAAGCCGGGCCGTTATTTTTTGATGAAGTATGGGTATGCGGGGCTGGAACGCAAAATCCCCAAGGCAGCCGGTTTGCCTGTGTGGCGGATCCCCAGACCTTCCCTCAAGGTGTTCTTGACCACCGAGGCATAGACCACCATGGGTATCAGGACGATGATAGAAATAAATTTTTCAAGGAAGGCGGATCGCGTAGACACGGATTTCGCGATCGAGACTGAGAAACATCATTGGCGTTTCGTCATTGTCTCCAGTGAGGGGGAGAATGCGCGCGCGCGTTCTCCTCCTCGTGGTTCTGAAGGGTGGTCTTATTGAGAGAAGCGATGATGGCTTTTTCTGTTAATTTTTCCCGGATTTCTGTGACGAGGCCATTCTGATCAAAGAGAATCCCCGCTTCCGTGGTTTGGCGGTGAGCACGGATAATCGGCACTTGGATCACCCCGATAAGTGGGACACCGGTTTGAAGATTATGATCCTGTGCCGTGAGTAAATAGGTTCACCTTTTCATACGTCATTCCTTTTTCGAAGACCAGAGTTTTTTCCTTTGGTTCTCCAAGATGCTGCTGTACCTGTTGCTGGGTTGTCGTCTCTAGGGTTAGCCGAGTAAGCTGTTCGGGGGTGACCCCATGGCCACCCGTTCCACACCCGCTTAGAACTATATTCAGAAACTGGCAAGCACCGATCCATCCCGGTTTCGTGATCACCTTCAGGAGAGAGTTGCATCGTAATCCCAAGCGAACCTTCCGACAAATGCCACTCTGTTACGAACTGCTATTCCATGGGCACATGATTCTGAAAATGTTTCGGGATCAGGTTGTCCCAATGGGTTGATGTGGTTGAATCGGCAATGGTCCGGAGCCGGGAATGTGCGGGTACAGGGAAGGCCGGCATTGAAGTCATGATGCGTTGGAAGGGAAGATAACCCCGGAATGTTTACTCCTGCCAATTGAATCTGGAGGCTCGTGCCAATTCCTGTGGGGTCTTGAGTCCCGTTAACCGTCGTTCGCCAATGATCCAGGTGGGGTACGTTTTGATTTCGGCCTTGAAGCAGGGGGCGGTGAGACCGCTTCCTCGTCCTCCAGAACTACATTCCACGTAAGGAAGCCGTTTGGCGGACGAAAGAAATTCGGCTTTTTGTTCCTGGCAGCGTGGGCACCAATAGGCACCGTAAAACTTGGCGCCGGTTTCATTGAGGTGGATGGCTAAGGCTTGAAGTTGGGGATCTTCCGGGCCGGCGGCTGCGTCAAACACCCCGCTATAATGCAAGTGAAGCCCACCGACGATGATAAAGCCGATCACGACTGCCTCTTTCAGTGCTTTCGTCCAATCAGGAGGCCGTCGAGCGAGAGCCAGACCAAGGATTGTCGTGATGATGGCAAATGAAGTCAGGCAATAGGGACAGGTGGCTTCAATCTCCACGACTGAGACGATGGTCAAATAGGCGCTGACCGCGAATCCGCTTGTGGCCACGTAAATCAACACTGATCCGCTACCGGGCTTGCCACGGTCGGACCACGCCAACCCCGTGATTACCACATAAGTCAGGAAGCCCCACAAGGCCATGGGGATTCCCAGAAACGTGGCCCAGCGGCTGCTCTGCACAATGTCACAGCCGGAATCTTCGCTGCAAAACGCCGGGTGAACCTCGAAAGAGGCTGTATAGGTCAGGTAGGCGGTTAATATTAGTCCGGCACCGGCCAGGATGATAATGAGAAGGTCGAGTACGGTCGTCGAACCTGAGGATAAGGAAGGTGGGGTTTTCGATATCGTTCTTGCTGGTTCCGGAATGACTGTTTGTTTTTGTCGTTTGGATTTTGCCATTGGGAGACTCGTGACAGCGTGTATGATGAGGTTCTTGTTATTGAAATCTTGACAATGTATCAGAAATTCCCGCCCGTAGGGGAGGTCCTTGACGAGGTTATATTAGGTGGCCTCCACCTAAGGGGTTGTTGAACACAGGATCAACACTTCAATGGGATTATGGGGCTTCACGGCCTTGCTGAAGAAAGGGGTTTGGGTTTTGCAGGCACAGTGGGTGTGAAGCCCTGGCTCTGTGCCGGGAGTTTGAGGATTAATTTAGAGGCTGTGTTTTGTTTTTTGAGATACCAGTTCTTCAAGAATCAGACGGAGGTTGTCCGCTGAAGTGTCGATGACCAGATATTGGCTGTCAAGCACCACTACCGGCGTCATATCCAACCCGATCTTTAAGGCATGCCTGAATTGTTGTTCCATCCGGGCTTTGGCTCGCCCGGATTTGAGATGTTCATGCATTCGCTCAACATCGAGTCCTAACGTGTGATACAAGGATTCTCTCATCTCGATAGATTGAATCGACCGGCGCGTGATTTGCAAAGTTTCAAAGAGCAAGTGCGCCATTTCTTCCCCTTTCCCCTCAAGACGTGCGGCTTCGTACATTTCAAAGGCCAAGGTGGAGGCATTCTCAACCACAGGAAGTCCGATATATTGGATGTTGAGAGCACGTCCAAATTTTTCTTTCAGCGAGGGAAGAATGTTGGTGACGAAGTCATGGCAATGCGGGCAGTAAAAATCAATATAAATGTCCATCGAGATCGGCTTGAACGGAAGATGTTCTTGACTTGGAAGGGAAACGGGGTGAGGGGACGTGTCCCGTGCCAATGCCGGGATCATGGTGGTCATTGTTGTCAGACAGGCGAAAAGCCACAGGTTCATCAGCATAATGGGTCTACGAACGTGCATGGCCAGAGTGATCCGATTTTCAGGACTGAAGGGATTCGGCCAAGGGATTGTCTGTTGTAAGGACATTGTTGATTCGGGGAAATGTATCTCGTGCATTCCCGCATCCGCATGGAAACAGTTCTGGTCGGATGTCGTTCCTTAGGCGGACCGGCTTCATTTCAGAATTCTTCTTGACCTGTTTCCAGCGTATGTGAAGAGCACGGATTCCGGCTGGAGTTTCCGGGGAGTCTTGTTCCTTATGAAATGGGCCAAGGGTTTTGCCGTTCCTATTGTGTTCAGTGATTTTTGCGGTGGCGATCAACTGGAGCGATGGTCTCATGTGTTCCCCCCTTTCGTTTGTCTCACCATAGAAAAGTTTGAGGCGTGAGTCTACGGACGGTTGCTGATTGATGCCACATCCTCTGTATCTTAGAGAGAGAAATTCTCATGGTCGGTGATCCAGATAGGGGCAAGTCAGCGGTCAGGTTTGTTGGGAATCATTACAAAGTCATCGAATGAGATGACCGCGTGGTCTCAAGTACGGAAGGGGAAATCGTGATGAGGGGAAATGGAGTGACCGGGCTCTTGGTTACGGTTTTGTTTCAGGTCGAGAATAGGTTGTGGTTGTTCATTCTTTGGTGTTGAGTCATCGGATGTCGGAGTAGGGACTTCTGAGACGGAATTTCTTTGGCTTTTGCTGAACGATGGTGAGGAAGGAAGAGGCGGGATGCGCATAGAAGTAGGGTGAAGGTCTAGGAGGCTGCAGGTGTGCAAACCACCTTCACCCTACTCGTCCAAGGTTGGAGGCCGGTCCGTCCCTGGATGTTCTACGCTGTTTCGTTCTTCCTGGAAACAGGAAAAAATACGTGGTATTGGTTAATGAGCCCCCTGCATGCGTTTCTCAAAATATTCATCATACCGGTGCACAAAGTCTTTGGATGCTCCCAAGGGTAAATGACAACCCCGGCAGGTCGTATAATCGACATTCAACCGTTCGCCATTGGCCTTAAATGCTGAATATATCCAGTCGCCGTTTTTTAGATTTTCCGGCGCGCCTTTTCCCCATCCCGCTCCTTTTTGCATGACGAAGATCTTGGCCAGGTCGTCTTTCACCAAATTGCCATCTGCTCCTTTTTCAAATACCCCCTCGGCATTCTTTTTGGCGTTGTAGATTGCCATCACCAATATGGATCCGTTGGCAAAGGCTTGACCTGGTTGGTTTTTTGCGCCGATCGGGTTGACGTACAGGTCACGGACGGCATCGGGCTTTTGGACCCCTGATAAAAAGACGGGGAAGGATTTGTACTCTGAAGGAAACGCCAGCTCACCATCCTTCGGCATGGCATCAGATTGGGCCGCAATAGGCATGGTGGGAGATGAACAAACGAGAACCACCAAGGCCAGAAACGCGATGCTCATTTTCCGCATGTTTCGTCATCCTCTCTTCGTTGATATGTTGTCCGATTCACGTACCTGATACGATGTGACACGCTAAATTCCGAACGTTTCAATGGTAGCTCCAGCATACGATGGCCTCGACAGTCCGTCTACAGATGGATACTGTCTGGTGCTACAGCGAGATGGTCCGTGTGGCATGAGCGCCCTCATTCCCAGTATTGGTAAGGTTAGGGATATTGCGAAGACACATAAAAATTGAGTGGATTCATCGCCTGGTAGCTGCCATTCGTACCCATTCCCGCATCGGGATCGACGAATCCATCGGCCATCCCGGTTTCGTGGAAGGTGAAGGCAGACGATGCGGTGGGATCACTATTGAATTGATGGACTCGTTGGGCGAATGTCCGCCTGGCGGCTTCAATCCGGTCAATTTCCTCGTCTGTACCGTATACGACAAATGGTGGATACGAGCGGCAGGAATCAATGGCCGCGTAAAAGACCTGACGGAGATGCAAAAACGTATTAAGGGCGGCGTTCCCCATGCGTTGTTGTGACTCAGGGAGTGAGGCCATAAATTTGCTCCGCGCGACTCCTTCGGGGTACTCAGTCGTAAAGATCACGGCATAATCCCGATCAAAGGCAATCGCTCCATGGGGGACGACTCCGTCGGTTAAATCCTGCAATTTGATGAAATGGACATACTGTTTGGTTCTGGCTTGACCCGATTCAGAAGGAATGAATTGTCCGGGAACCCGGCGAATAACGAGGTCCCGATATTTTGCCACTTGAATCCTGATGGATTTGTCATGCCCGCTTGTTTGACAAAGCGCCGGGCTGAAGGGGCGTGAATCGAGTCGAAGAGAAAGGATGTCCTGATCATATGCGAACCCGTATCCTGGATAGACCATGAGAAGGACGATCAAAGACAAGAACCGGAAGGGTGGTCGGGAAATCTTTAAAGAATCATGCCACATGTGAAATGTCTCCGTTGCCTCTTCACCAAAGAATGCATAGAGGGAGTATGAAAAAAGGCCGCCAGTGGCGTTCTCGCCGATTGTCCGTGCTTGCGTACGCCTTCATACGCTCCGCTCGCCCAAGCGGCTGCGGTTTTGCTGAATGAGCTTTTTTGAGTACTCCCGTATTGTTCCTGGGCGGATTTCTGTCAATCCTATGTTGCTGAAAAGGCAAATATTAGAAATATTCAACAGTCCTATAGATGAAATGAATGCGTCTCTGCGTCTGTTCAAGACGCACAATGAGATTGAGACTATGAGAGAACCGATAACCTTCTCTTTCACCAAAGAGAAACCGTTATGGATCAGATGATAAATCTAGGCTGAAGAAACAGGGGAGGAGCGCGAGAAGGGTGATGGTAATGGCGGCAGAGATCCGGTGCCGTTGGTTTGAATGGCGGAAGAAGCCCCAACAGGGAAAACGTCCGTGGGATGTCCGTTGACAGAGTCTGGAGGCCTTGTCCGGCTTGGCACGTCCAGCTACACCAACTGTTCCCATGAGTGTGCTGATCATGATGCCCATGGTGTATATGGAGGGGAGCCGTATAGGCAATGCCTCCGGTCATGAGCAGGAAGCACATGCTGAGCATGAGACCGGCCAGAAATTGTCCGGGAGTGGTCCTTCTCATCGTGGATTGTGTCAGCATCAATTTCGATGACCTCTTCCGTCAGGCTAGCTCTTCATTTGCAAGGTGTCTACGGACAGGTACTCATCAATGCAACATTTCTCTCCAGGCTCATTGACATTCCGTGATGGCAAATTCCCAATGGTCTTTTCGATTTTGTTGAATCAACGCATCGATGGAATCTCGAAATATGCGTAAGCTGCCTTTTCCAATTTTTGTCGCTTTGAGGCGATCCTCTTCCACCCACCGGTAGATAGTCCATCGGCTGACATTCAAAGTTTGAGCGGCTTCACCGACACGCAAGAGTTGTTTGTCCATGGGGTCTCCTTCCGCAGCATGTATGCTGTGTCGAACGATTAACGTCATGTGTTCGTATCCGGTTACCGGTATAGGAGTCCGGAACGAAATGATTCCAATTGGGTTTGAATCTGATTACATCGTGAGCGAAAGGTTTCGAATCAATGGAAAATGCAGATTATTCCACCATTCGGCACACGACGAACGATACTCTTGAAATGTGATGTTCAGGGAGGGACCGGTTGAGAGTCCGAGTCTATCCATGAACCCAAAAACGAAGGGGTGGACCGCGAGGAGGGAGAGTGTGTAACGACGAGGTTCGGGGAAAGGCGAATACGGGTTTCAGGGACCAGAGCAGGAAGGGAAGAAAGGGTGCCGACCATAGAGCAATCGAACCGGCACCTGAGGCAA
>JAGQKG010000162.1 GCA_020430245.1 Nitrospira sp. | reverse complement strand
AAAGTTCCATTGGTACCGTCCGAAATACATCATGTTGGCGTCGTCGTTGGCTTCTCCCCGGCCGGATCCCGTAAAGACGCCGGCATAATATCGTGAGTCAAAGGCTGTACCAGGGGCCACATGGCCATACAGCATGGCTCCAACCTGGCGGTCGATGGTAAAGATTTCATTGACGATCGATCGTTCGACGAACTGTTGCGTTCCGGAAGAATCTCTTCGTTCGCGGTTATAGTCGACTTTCCATTGTCCGAGTTGCAGGGACAGAAACTTAAACTTTTCCAAACTAATCCGCCAGTCCAGCAATTGGGGACTTACACTGGAACTGCCTGAATTCGCAGTGGATTGCCAGTTCATTTCGAAGTAATATTTGATCCAGGGTTGAAAGCCATGTCCGCCGACTTTCATTCGAACGCGGCGAAGTTCAAGGGTGCTCTGAGGCCCTTCATTGAAATCTGCCGCAGATATCGGATCCCCGTTTGTGGGATACGTAAAGCGACCTTGGAACCGCCATTGAATTTGGGTGGCAAATTTGCCATCCCTGGTTTTTAACTCAAACCCTCTTATTCCATATCCCACGGTAACCGGAAACTCTTGATCCATACGGGTATTGAGTTCTTGGTCTCTTTTTTCCTGCTCGGCCTGAATACGGATCCAATCTTCCTTCGTAATGATCCCTTTTTCCAGTAACACATTCTCCAGGCTGTCCTCATAGAGAGGGTCCATGGCCCAGGCTTGCGTTTGGGCTAAGAGCCCAGAGCAGATCAATGCCAAAAGAATGGGTTTCACTTATTTGCTCTTCTGAGGATTGTGATTGATGTGTCGATGATTAACCAGCAAAAATTAAAAATTTTGATAGAGGGATCGAAGAGGTTTACCCTCTGGTCCCGGAGATATAGGCAGCCGTGAGTTCATGAATGGGATTCTCAAAGATGGCTTGGGCAGGGCCATATTCCACCAGTTTGCCGACCCCTTCAAATGACCAGAAAAACGCGATGTGGTCGGCAATACGCCGGGCCTGGGCTAAGTTGTGAGTAACAATAAGAACGGTAAAATGACTTCGTAAGCTGACGATCAGATCTTCAACGATTCCGCTTGAGAGGGGATCTAACGCACTGCAGGGCTCATCCAGCAGCAGAATGTCCGGTGACAACACCAGGGCTCTTGCCAGACAGAGCCGTTGCTGTTGCCCTCCTGACAAGGCTTGAGCGGGATGGTCAAGTCGGCCTTTGACTTCATGCCAGAGTCCAACTTGCTGGAGGACTTTTTCAATGGTGGAGTTTAATAAGGAGCGATGATGCGTTCCGTGTTCACGGAGAGGGAGTTCCAGGTTTTTGCGAATAGAAAAGGGAAAAACGGTGGGTTTTTGAAAAATCATTCCCACGGTACGACGCAATTGGAGAAGATCGGTTGTGGGGGCGAGGATATCCAATTCATTTATGTTCAGGTTCCCCGAGACCTGGCATCCTGGGATCAAATCTGTTAAGCGATTGAGGCTCATGAGGAAACTGGTTTTTCCACAACCTGAAGGCCCCACTAACGCCGTAATGCATCCTCGATTGATTTCAAGAGTCACATCCCGAAGTGCCTGATGCCCCTGATAGGCGATAGAAAGATTCTTCGCGCGAATATGAGTGATAGGCTCACAGCAGGGTTCGGCGGATGGGTAGGGGGGCCATGCTCTGAACCCTGCCCGTTTGTTGGGCTCAGGATTTATGCGGAAAGGCGGTTGCATGATGTCCATCGTGCGGCAATCCAGGAAGAAGCAAAATTAATGATGAACACAAGCCCCACCAGGACGAGAGCGGTAGCATAGGCATGGGGGTTGCCCCCGGCCACATTCATGGCCAAATCGTAAATGTGTACCGCGAGAGATCGTCCCGAGTCCATCAAGGATTCCGGCGTCCGGGCCACGTAGCCACTGGTAAAAATTAAGGCTGCCGTTTCGGCAACGGCTCGTCCGAGTCCGAGAATGATTCCCACGAGCAGGCCTGGAAAGGCCGCAGGGAGGAGAATCGTTCGAATCGTAGTCGTTTTTGACAGGCCAAGGGCCGCTGCGGATACTCGCTGTTCATGGGAAATAGCGTGGAAACTTTCTTCCACCGTGCGAATCACAATTGGTAACACCATGCAGGCCAATGTGAGCCCTCCCGACAGAATAGAGAATCCTAATCCCAGGATTTGGCAGAACAGGGCGTTGCCAAACAGGCCAAAGACAATGGATGGTACGCCCGCGAGTACGTCCAGTGAGCCTCGGATCAGTCGCCCCAGGACATGATCGTGACGGGTATATTCCGAAAGAAACAGCGCGGTCCCCAATCCCATGGGCACGGCTGTCCCCATGCATATTCCCACAATCAGCAGGGTGGATATGAGGATGGGGCCGATCCCACCTTCCCGGCCTGCGTTCTGTGGAGCAGAGAACACAAAGCTGAAGGAAAGGTGGTCCCAGCCATTCCAGAGTAAATCACCCATTACCCAGATAAACGGAATGGTGACCAGGGTCGCCCCTGTCCATATGAGGACGCTGAGGCAGTAGTCTTGACCGTGCCTACTTTGCAGAGACATAGGTGTTCTGATGTCGTAGGCTCTCTGCCGTGCTGACAACCAGGACGACGAGTCCCATGAGGAAGAGTCCACTCATGAATAATGCTGCCCGGTGGTCGCCCAACGCATAGGCCATTTCCAGAGCAATGTTTGCGGTCAGAGTTCTGACTGGATCAAAGAGATGAGATGGCGTTTGTACGACGTTTCCACAGACCATCAGTACGGCCATGGTTTCCCCGAGCGCCCGGGCCAACCCCAACAGGATGCCGGTAAAGAGTCCCATCTTGGTGGTGGGAAGAATCACGTGCCAAATCATCGACCATCGGCTGAATCCTAAGGCTGAAGTAGTATGAATGTAGGCAATGGGAACATGGGCAATGCTCGCATGGGACACTAACATGATGGTGGGCATGATCATAAGAGTCAGGATGAGCACGCCAGCCATCAGACTTGGGCCGGGAGGATGCCAACGGCCGATTAATGGAACCAGAACCATAAGACCCCAAAAGCCGAAGACGACCGAAGGAATACCGGCTAGAAGTTCGACCATGCGGCGGTACCATCGGCTAAGAAGAGGAGGCGCATAAAAATGACAAAAGAGCGCCGAAAGAATTCCGAGTGGGGTGGCAAACAGCACCGCTCCGGTGGTCGCTAAGAGGGTTCCCCAAACCATAGAAGTCAGCCGATACGAGTTATCGGTAGGATACCAGTCCGGATCGCTGAAAAAGCGTGACAGCCCAATGCCTTGAAGGGCCGGCCAGGATTCATGAAAGAGAAATGCTACGACCAGAAGTAAGAGGCCTCCTGCCGTCAACGCGAGAAGTCTCACACTCTCTGAGAGCAGAAAATCACTCCTGGAGCGGGACAAAGTATTGCTTGAGAATGAGATCATGGACCTGAGGTGATTGCGCGAAAACAATAAAGGTTTTAATGAGTCCTGCGGGAGGAGATTTTGTGACAAGGGTTAGTGGCCGAGAGAGAGGAAATCGACCTTCCCTGACTGTTTCGATGGTGGCCGGAATATGCTGCAGAGATAACAATCGGATCCCTATGCCATGGGTCGCATCATACTGTGCCGTTCCAATGGAGACATATCCAATCGCATTGGGATTGCCGGCCACGGTTTTAATGCCTTGTTCATTGTCTCCGATGACCACATGAGCGTGAACATCGCGATTGGATAGGTGGAAATAGTCTAGAAATAATTCCAGGGTGGAACGCCCTTCTGCTTTATTCACGACGGTAATCGCCGCATCAGGACCGCCAACGTGACTCCAATTCGTGATGCTCCCGGTATAGATAGACCGGATTTGGTCATCGGCTAATTCCTGGACGGGATTTGATGTGTGGAGGATAATCGTGATGCCGTCATGGGCAATGACCGATCCACTCAGATGCTGTTCTTGAGATTTCAAGGCACGAGAGGCCATGCCAATGTCAGCCAATCCATTGACGATGTCGGCAATACCGCGAGAGGAACCTCCGGTTTGAACGTCCACCCGGATACCTGGATGAAGAGTCTCAAAGCGTTTGCCGATTTCCGATACCAAGGGAGCCATGGTACTGGAGCCGGTGATGATCAGTCTTTCTCCTTCTGCCCGGGCGTTCGGATATTCCCATGGCAATGCCCAGAGAATATGACTAACCAGGATGATTCTGAGTGTGAAAATGAAAAAAACGGGGAAAGGCATAAGGTTCCGCAGGATTTCTTCGAGGATGAAGAACGATGCGTTAATCGAAGGAAATTTTGCAGCACCCTAAATTGATAGCTTTGCCTGCCGTAGAATCTGAAACGCTTTCCTGCACTTGGTAAATCATGGATTTCCCCACCCGAGATGATTCCACTAAGCCTGCGTCGCGAAGAATGGCTAAATGGTGGGACAATAAACTCTGTTCTACATCCAATTCATCCATGAGTTCTCCGACATTTTTCGGTCCTGACATGAGGGTTTCAAGCACGCCGAGGCGGGTTGGGTCTGACAAAACTTTCAGTTTATCCGCACAAGCGGGGGAAGTAATTTTTGTTTTCATGGGAATGGATAGAGATTTTTCAAATGTAAAAATGCATTTAATATGATTGTATTTTCATATGAATGAAATTTAATATGAATCGGTGTTGTGAGTCAAGGTTTCATGGTGCAGTTGTCCAATATCCTGGAAAGCTTGATTTTCTAACGAAGGGTCATAGATAGGCTCAGAAGATACACTATAGCAGGGAGTCCTTGATGAAAATTAACGTATATGTAACATGCGAGCAATAATTCCGACACAATACCAAGCTAGCCTCAATCCTGGATAAAAAATGAGAAAATGAGGAGTGCTTCCTTCCAAACCATATTAACTTGAAATCTGTGGCCTTAGGGACGATTAGGCATATTAATCCTTACTTAGGAGAGACGGACATGAAATCAACAAGAATCAAGGTGCTTAAGTCCAGTGTATTGCTGGGAGTCATGTTGGTTGGGGCACCGGTTATGGGGGAACATGATCTGTTTCCCCGTATCGACCAACAGATTCCTCATTACTCTTCACAACGTGGAGTGTCAGGGAAGATCAAAATAATTGGTTCCACTACCATGGATCCAATTCTGAAGAAATGGAAAGACCAGCTGGAAAAAGTTCAACCTCATTTGGACATTACTCTGGACACGGAGGGGTCCAATATCGGATTTGAGTCTTTAATGAGTGGGAAGACTCATATTGCGGCCATGTCCCGTCCGCTGAAAAATGAGGAAATCAAGGAATTCACCAACCGGGTAGGGTACCCACCCACTTCGGTACCCGTTGCCGTGGATGCGTTTGCAGTCTTTGTGCATAAGGATAATCCGCTCGACCAAATCACCTTTCAACAATTAGATGCCGTATTCTCCTCTGAGAGGCGACGAGGGGCTCAGGAGTCTCTGGATCATTGGGGCCAACTGGGTCTTTCCGGCACATGGGAACACGCGTCTATCCTTGCGCAGATTCGGGATTCCAATTCAGGTACCGGACAGTTTTTCAGGGAGTTCGTCCTGTTGGGTGGGAAAGACAAAGAGACGAGTGTTATCCAGCCTGGTGCCGCGTCGGTTGTTCATGCCGTCATGAATGATCCTTATGCCATCGGCTATAGCGGAATTGGGTATCGCACCGATTCCGTCAAACCACTACGCGTGGCTGGCGAGCAAGGAGAACCTTTTATCGAGCCGACATTTGAAACCGCCAGCAATGGATCCTATCCACTTCGTCGGGTGCTCTATCTGTATGTGAACCATCCTTCACAGGCAAAGGATTCTCCTCTCCTGTCGGAGGTCGTTAAATTTGCTGTGAGTCAAGAAGGCCAACAGGTGGTTGCTCAATCAGGTTTTTTCCCGTTGCCCACCAAAGACCTGGTTGCCTTGTATGCTACCTGGTCCAAGCCGATTACTTCCGCAGCCACCAATGGGAATCCCCAATAAATCCGATAATCTTTCGCGGAAAATGGTTGTCGGGACAAGGCATTTGCCAAATTTTGAGATGGTCTCACGCTAAAAAAGTGTGAGGCCATCGGCTTTGTCGGATGATCGGATTCTATCTTCCTGCCTAGGGTCATGCCCCTGCCCACCCCCACGTCGTTCTTTGAAATGAAATCTTCGGTGATGGGTTTTATTCTTGCTCCCGAACATGCTGCTAAACGATTTTATTAGATGGTCAGTGGAATCTCCGTGTGAGTAGCAGGAGTTTGCCGCCTATGGGCGCAGGTTATGAAGGAGACCGGCCTGATCTTGGTTATTTCATTCAAACGAAAATATTATTCTTTCGGGTTGAAAAAACACGGAAGGAGGGGTGGAGTATGGCCCCCATCGGACAACTTATGACATATGAACGGAGATTGTGGAGGGAGGATGCGAGTAATCAGAAGCGGACGGACAAATATCCACTATGGGGGCAGTTCGCTATTGGTCAAAAAGACTGGAAGGTTTTCAGGAGGTGTAACTGAGTTTTCCCGAGCATTAGAGTAGAGCGGAACAGATTTCTCCATTCTGTCCGCGATCTTTTGTCGTAGTTTTAAGCGAAATATAAAGAGTTGGTGGAGTCTGAGCATACGGTCTATCCACTTTTCCAAGCGAATAATACTTGTGAGCAGATAATCCCGTTAATGTGGGAGTTCTTGTGCCTTTCGTTTTGCCCTAAACCAACTTCTTTATTCTGTACAGATAGGGCGCGGGGTGCGCGTCTTATGAAACTGTCCCCAGAGTAACGTCGGGAAAGCATCTGCTGTAATACGTATGTTTTATCATTTGAAGTATTGGATGAACAGGTCTTGAGTCGATGAAAACCTAACCATGCGTTCTGTGCCAACCGCGAACAATTTGTGCCAAGGGTGAAACTGCCACGGCTCTGCGAGATTTTTTGTGGACCGTGGCCTGAGTACCTTCGGCTCCGCTCAGGGCAGGCTTGCCGAAGGGCGCAGGGTGAAAGTCTGTGGAAAGGGGAACTGTCTCGTTTCCCACAACATGGAAAACCGATGCAGATGTCGTTCTTGAAGCTGACAGGCAATTCCCGTTTACGCTTGTGTGTACCAGCCCTGCGGCCGGTACACACGGGGACGGACATCTGGAAATAACAGAAGGCCTGAAATCCAGTATGTTCGGCTGGTCCGAAAGTGCCCCTCATGTTTCTGTCAAGCAGAGCCGGCTACTTCTGAAAGCCAGGAAGACGTCCGCCGCATAGTTTATGGTGTTGAGTGCTAGGACGGTTCACTTTGTATCGCCAGATTGCTCCCGCTCTTAATCCGCACAGACTATTCGGTGTCTCACTGGAGGATATTCGACATCTCTTTGGCTGGAGTTGTCATCGTCTTCCCCGGTTTCCCAAATTTTGATACATTTTGCATTCACATACAGAAGATTCTTTCTGGGACCAAATACGGTGACCAAGGCTTTTCGTGTTCCCTCTACTTTTCCTTCAAAAAGGAATTTATTTCCGCGAGTGGTGTAAAATTCCTTTTCCCGTTTTCCGACAAATCGGATAAGAAAATGTCGGTCGTTATCCGATTGCCCGTTCTGTGGAGGTTGATCGACGTTGGCTTTGGAATAGGGTAGCCATTTGGCTAATACCAGATACCCTTCGTCCGTTTGATCTATGCTTACGACGGCTCCTGCCAGTTTCGTTTCCTGGCCAACATATTTTTCTGAATTTCCAGCTATTTCGTCGAACTGGGAATTGGTTGTGACAATTTTTGCCCCCTTGTCTTTAGGAAACAATTCTTGAGAGTCTGCGTGTGTTGTGTATCCACTTTGCAGACTCACTAATCCCAATAAGCTGCATACCAGAACCCCTTTTTTCATAACCATCCTCCTTCATGTTAGCCAAACAGCACGGGGAATAACGGTGTGAACGAGATGACATTGATGGCTGTTGAATCGGCCATCAATATTTCCAAATATGAGGGCCATCCTACTATTCATTCATTTCATGAATATCAAGAGATTGTTACAAGGCGGTAAATTCCCATCTATTGAACTCTCGGTTCCCTGCAGCCGACTCGGGTCCTGTCCTCACGCGTTTTCTTCATGCTCCATTTTGTAAGGATTGTGTCCGTATCCTTGTGCCAGGTGAATGTTGTAGGCTGCCATGATGATGGCAGAGGTAGTCTGCAAGCCAGCAAAAGGGCATACCGGCTTACTTGAGCGGATTTACC
>JAGQKG010000161.1 GCA_020430245.1 Nitrospira sp. | reverse complement strand
ATGATGTGCTGGAGCAGCGGGTGTTGGACAGAACATCCGACCTGACGACGGCCAATCGGTTACTGTCGCGGGAAGTGGCACAACGGAAAGAGGCTGAAGAGAAATTAGAGCACTTGATTGCGGAAATCCAGCGGAACCACGATGATCTCATCGCAATTTTGAATCAATTGCATATTGGAACTGCCCTGACCGACCGAGATGGAAAGGTGACCTTTCTGAGTCAGGCGGCACAACAGTTATGTGGAAAAGCGAATTTTCCTCATTCAGGTGAGTCGTGGCAAGCGTTGTTCAGCGATCCTTCCTATCATGCTCAAATAGAGGACATGGTGAACCGCTCTCCTGGAGAACGCCAGGAGGTCTTAGTACGCATGCCTGCCGTTGGTGGAGAATGCACCCGTTGGATTAATGTGGATGTTAGAGATGATCCGCGGGACCCGGAACGGAAAATGTTTTTCTTGTACGATGCCTCGGAGGTACAGACCCTTCGTCAGCTCTTGGGAGAGACGGGCAAATATCAGGATCTTATTGGCACCAGCCATTCCATGCAATTGGTTTTTCAGCAAATTCAGGATTTTTCCCGTGTGGATTCCACCATTCTCATTGAGGGAGAGACCGGAACAGGCAAGGAACTGGTTGCTCGTGCCATTCACCAAGCCAGCCACCGCAATGAGTTTCCTTTTATTGCGGTGAATTGTGCGGGGTTAACCGAATCACTGGTTGCCAGCCAATTATTTGGGCATAAACGTGGGGCCTTCACAGGCGCCGTATCAGATCAGCAGGGATTGATCGAAGCCGCTGAAGGAGGAACCTTGTTTCTGGATGAAATCGGGGATATTCCTCTCACCGTCCAAACCAGTCTGCTTCGCGTTCTCCAAGAATGGGAGATAACCCGTCTTGGGGAATCCCGGCTTCGGAAAGTAAATGTTCGCGTCCTTGCGGCCACCCATCATAATCTTGCCAATGATGTTACTGCGGGAACCTTCCGGGCTGACCTGTTGTATCGAATTCGGGTCGGAAGAGTATTATTGCCCTCGCTGCGGGAACGACGGGAAGATATCCCTTTGTTAATCAGCCATTTTCTGAGCCAATATCGGGCGACAACAGGAAGACCGGTTGAGGCCGTGAGTAATGAAGCTCTCAGGCTATTAATGGCCTATACATGGCCTGGGAACGTTCGCGAACTCAAACATGCCATTGAATTCGCCATCATTCGATGTCCTCAGACGATTATTCGACCTCAGGATTTACCACCAGAGGTACTGAATCAAGATGAAATGCTTTTAAAGGCCCCTTCTGAAGAAATGACTCCAAGCCATGAGAAGGAGAAGATTCTCTCTGCCTTGAAGCAGACGGGGGGGAACCGTTCAGCTGCCGCAAAGCTGCTGGGTATCGCACGCCTCACTTTGTATCGTCGCATGTCACGCCTCGGAATCTCTGCTCGCCGTTAAACCACCTCTATTTGACGCCTTTTCGAAAGACAGCCGAAAAATCCATTCTTTCAAGCCTAAGCGATCCAGAGTGAGCGGGACTCTAGAGAGAGCCGGCTTCTTATCCGCCAAATCCGGCAGATTAGATTGTGTCTTTCAATGGGCGAGGCCGCAAATCAACCTGATTGCCGGAACGCTCAGATTTGTAGGCGAGCACGGCAAGAAGTCTCCAGTCTGCGCGCTTGCTTTTCGACGCCAATCGGTCCGGTGAATGTAATGTAGGGAACACCGCTTGTGCGATTTTCCCACACTCCTACTTTTGTCAATCTCTTCAATGAAGCATGAGTAACAATTTCCCCACTCTCTATTGGTCTATCGGCAGCAGGTTAAACCTTGTTCATGACCAAGGAAGAAAATAACACATCATGAAGCCATGGCTGCCCAATGTGTTACATGATGTTCCAATGCGTTACACATATGATACATGTATGGGGTAACAGTTCAACATGTTCATTTGATGTAAATATTTTTTAATTGTTGAAATTAAAGGTAAATAATGACTTAGTTCTGTTGGCATACATATTGGAAAGAAACAAGAGAAGAAATAGTCGTCCGTAAACCAATATATTCCTCTGGAGAACTCAATAAGAAGGGAGGAGGTCATGAGTCCTAAAATATTGGTGATATTGTCCCTTTTGGTGATACTCGTCGGCATTCCACAATTTGCTTTGGCCGGTGAGATTTCGAAAGAACAGGTCTCCGAATGGAAACTGGAAACCCAGGGTTGGTCCATTCTCGATCATATAGCTGCTGCTAATTCTGAAGAGGAGGAAGTGCAGTCCTTAGAGAGCCGAGTTCAGCATTTAGATGCACGCATAAGCAATTTGGAGAAAAAGCCATATTTCGATCCGAAAGGGTTTACCAGAAGTTCTTTGAAGCTTCTTTCAAGTACCTTAGAAGGGAAAAAGAATCTTCTCAATGAAAAGATTGCCTGGCATTTTCGGCAAGCCGACCAAGCCAAGCTGACGGAGTAATAGAACCTCCAAGAAAGAGGAAAGTAAGGTCTGCGTCGCTATCGGTATCGCTTGTTTGGTGACCAATCTGATGTTCCCATCGATGGAATTTTTCGACGTTATCACCGCTTAGCTAATTCGGGAAATCAGTTTGCCGAATTCAAACTTGAGTCTTTGACTCTACCTGTTTTGTTTTGACTCTTTTGCAGAGCAGAAGCCCTTCTTTTAGCCCTTGTGGTTGTTCAATCTTCTCACCAGTGCGTACCTCAAAATTTTGCTGCGCGGGCAAGGCTCCGTCAAGCTCTCCCTTGTGAGTCCAATGCTTTGTGTTATGAGGAGCTTGAGCGAACTAAGCAGACCTATGGTTCTGCGCATGCGCATGAGCGTTATTGAAGATCGCTCATTATGGGCTGATAAGGTCGCTTACGGCATGGTGGGGGTTTTTCATTTTCTATGGCCAATTCCATTTCCTAAGAAAATCCTGGTTAACAAACCAGAAATAAAGAATCTGAGAGCATGACAAACAGAAGTGTAACTTTGTGTAACTAAATATAACACTTTTGTTTCTTTGTACTGTTACATTCGTGACAGAATGTTTATGTAAATAAAAATTTAAGTAATTGAATTTAAAGGTAATTGGTATATAAATTTGTTTGGTATATAAATTGTATTTGTAAACGAATAATTATAAATGAAATGTCAACACCAGCGGTACAAGTTGTATTAGAGCTTTAAGAAATAATAACTGGGAGGGTGAATTTATGAAAAACCAAATATTTATTTCAGCGTTGTTTGTGGGTCTGCTTTTTGGCCTTCCACAATTTGTCTTGGCTAGTGATAATGGGCAGGAACAGAGTTCGGCCTGGAGAATGGAGACCCAGGGTTGGTCAATTCAAGACCATATGACAGCGGCAAAAGCTAAAGAAGGGGAAGTACAATCCATAGAGAGCCGTGTTCAGGACGTGGAGCAGCGGATAGCCCACTTTGAGAACAAGCCACATTTTGACCCGAAGGGGTTTCAAAGAAATGCCTTGAAACATATCTCCTCAACTTTGAAGGATGATTCGAATCTTCTGAATGAGAGGATTGCTTGGCATTATAGGCAAGCTGACCAAGCCAAACTGACGCAGTAGTGGTTTCCACTGGTCCGTAAGATGTAGTTACAAGTGTTGATAGGCGCCTATTGGCGACCAATGAACGGGGAGGTGCAACAACCTCCCCGTTCCATATAAAAATTAGTATATCTACTTGGATTGTCCTGGTGCCTGACGTAACAGTCAGGCATTTTTTTTAGTAGGTCTTTTCGGACGACATTTAGAGTTGTCCCTCACCCGCGAATGTCTTAGTAAGAGACCAAATCGCATTAAAAATTCTGAGAAAAACTGCCTGGATTATGCAATGAGGTATGATAAAAGGCTCAGGATTTGGGGATATCCAACGAAAAAGGTGTGCGATCTGGCACGGCATTCCGGTGTGATTTCGCTCAGTCATAAAAACTAAACATGAAGTTTTTTTAATAATGTTTTCTTAAATAACCCAAGTCATTGGGTTACCAATTGAGATATTATGGGCTGTGTGGTGGTTTGACTCATTAATCTATTGAAAAATAAAACATATTGGTTTCTAATTTTAGCTCAGGCATGGAGTGGCAGTTTTAACTATTGAGAATAGGAGTTTGTACGCCCCACAAATTATTTTTGGCTCAGTAATTGCTGTTTTCTTCTGAATTTTTTGTCCTAATTTTGGCTATGTTTTTCTGTTCAAAAATTACCGTGAAGGTTCCCATTCTTCGTCCACATATATCAGAGTGAGTGGGGTGTTCATGATAGCCGATATGACTCATTCAACCGATCAGGTTGGCCGGCACTTCTATCAAACTTTGTTAGAAGTCACGAACGTTTTAAATTCCCAACGGAATACGGAAGATCTGTGGAAAGCCATTACTGGGCACATCAAAAAGGTGGTCTCGTGGGAACGCGCGGGCATCACGTTGTATCACTCCGACTTGGATGCCTTTCGGTTTTATGCGGTGGAAACGAGTATGTCTATCGTAAAACTGAAATGTGATGCCATCATTCCTCGAGAAGGCAGTGCAATGGGATGGGTTTATGACCATCGGTGTCTTCATATACGTCCCCAATTGCAACAAAATCCGGTCTTTTTAGAGGATGCGTTTTATCACGAAGAGGGTTTGGGAAGAATGATCAATATTCCCATGATTATCGGGGATAGTTGCATCGGATCTTTTAATATCGGCAGTGTGGAATCGGGAGACCCTGATCCGGAAAATGTCTTGTTTTTGCGCCAAGTGGCGACTCAAATTGCCTTTGCCATTGATCATGTGCGGGCCTATGAAGAGATCCACCACCTGAAGGAACAACTCACTCGTGAAAATGCCTATCTTCTAGAAGAAATCAAAGTTAGCCACGATTTTGGAGCGATGGTTGGAACCAGTCAAAAATTCAAGAACGTGTTGGACCTGGCCCAGGCCGTTGCCCCAACCACGACCTCCGTGCTCATTATGGGGGAAACGGGAACAGGAAAAGAGCTGTTAGCGCGGTTAATTCATGAGTTGAGCCCCCGAAAAGAAAAACCCTTTGTTCGAGTTAATTGTGCGGCGTTGCCTTCAGGGCTGGTGGAAAGTGAGCTCTTCGGCCATGAAAAAGGCGCGTTTACTGGTGCAGAGAGTGGAAGACCCGGCAAATTTGAATTAGCCAATGGTGGCACCTTGTTTCTTGATGAAATCGGGGAGATGCCGATTGAAGCACAGGCAAAGCTCCTGAGGGTCTTGCAAGATGGTATCGTGGAACGAGTAGGCAGTATCGAAGGGAAAGCGGTCGATGTGCGAATTATCGCCGCAACCAATAGCGATTTAAGCAAGGCGATTGCCGAAGGGCGTTTTCGTTCCGACTTATATTACCGACTGCATGTTTTTCCGATTGTGGTGCCTCCACTTCGTGAACGTCTGCATGATATTCCTCTTCTTGTGCGACATTTTATGGAGAAAAATCGGCTGCAATTTCGGCGTAATTGTCAAGAAATCGATGACCATTCAATGGAAATGCTCGTTCAGTATCCATGGCCGGGTAATGTACGGGAACTGAAAAATGTGATTGAGCGAGCCATGATTCTCTGCCAATCGTCGGTCATGTATGTGGAAGATTCGTTGTTGCAGTCACCGGCAAACGACATGGAGGCCATGCCGCCCACTCAATTAAAAGACGTGGAGCGTACTCGAATACTTCAAGCCTTAGCAGCGTGTGAATGGAGAATTGATGGCCCATTAGGAGCGGCCAAACATCTGGGGTTACATCCCAGCACCCTGAGAAGTCGATTGAAAAAATTCGGGATCAAACGGCATGCTGAATAATACATCCAAGCGTGGGGTGTGATTGAGATGAGAAACCGGTTAGTCCGGAATAACAACTCAAAACAGGCCATGCCCGCATTTTTGCCCTACCCATCTAAATCTACCTCGACTGACATGTGAGTATACGAAGGGCTTAGACCAGGAATCTTTGTCCTGACCTCCTGCTTTGCTAAAATGATTCTTTTCGCTCATATCATTACCATGTCATTCCGACAGGACGATTTTTCAGCAAGGAAACCCAGGTAAACGGTTTCTTTGCACAACTCCTGGTGAGGGGGCAACAAGCGACAAAAAGTCTTATGGAATCAATGCGACCTTTTTCAGATCAATAATGGATTGTGTTGATTAGTGCATCACTGGTAGGTCGGGGAGTCTGGGGAATTCCTATCCTCAATGGTTTAACGAAGCAAATCCAATCTTCAATAAGAATTTCAATAGCCCACAAATTCTTCAGAGCGAATATGGGTCCTTGGAATGCCGGTAGACTCAAGCATCTTTCGTAGTCCATCAACCATTGCCGGGGGTCCCACAACATAATACAGAGCCGTCTCCGTCTCTTTAACATATTTTCTGAGCATGACAGGGTCTATCCGGCCGGTTTCACCTTCCCAGGTTTCCGTGCCTCCGTTTGGGCTTGTCATCGTTCCAATACACGTAAAATGCGTATTCTCTTGCTGGAGGGTTTCCAGTTCATCAAGAAAAGCGGCATCTTCCTGATGCCGGTTTGAATACAGGAGAATGAGATGATGTGAGAGTTTGTGATGAGCGGCTTCGACCAGCATACTTCGGAACGGCGTAATTCCGATTCCTCCTGCGAGAAGAACGATCGTTCGAGAATCGTCAGACGGTAGCGTGAATTGTCCGAATGGACCTTCAAGGTCAATTGTCGTTCCAAGAGGGATTTCTGCCAACATGTGTTTAAATGCGGTGTCCCGAAGACGGGTGGCGACCATGAGCTGTTTTTCGGAGGGAGCGCTGGCAAGGGTCAAGGCCCGTGTATGGCCTTCCGGATCGGATGTTGGAAGATTCGGTAATGACAGATCGATAAACTGACCAGCGGTAAATGTGAATCCAGCCGGTCGATCAAAATAGAACGCCATTGTACTTTTGGCGATTTCCTGACGCTTTCTCAATGCCACATGATGAATGGATGGCTTGGTGAGTTTTCCCATTGAGATCGCTCCTTGATGGAAGCATACGTTAAGTGCTCCGAACTTACATTATCCTAGCGTTTTGGTATGGGGTTGAGTCAATTGTTGGCTCGTGGTTTTCATGATCCGGTTAAGATGAGTCCATTTTTCCTCAAGGTGTAATCCTAAAATAATCGTACTGCCTTTTTAAATTTCGAATAAGTTCAAGCTCATTGCTCTTATTAGACAGGTCATTCGGTTCTATGCTTGAATCTGTCGCAAGAAAGGATTGAAGGGTTGTGGAACGAATCGAGCGAAATTACCGGGCACTCTTGAATGTCGCGATAGAGCTCAATTCTCAACGAGATACCAATAGTCTCTGGCAAGCCATTATCGAGCAGATTGAACAGGTCATGCCTTGGGCCAGGGTAAGTGTGACGCTATATGACCGTCAATCTGACGGGTTCCAGTTTTATGTTGTGACGACCCATTTGGCGAAGGTGGTGGTCCAGGGTGATACGGTGATCCCGCGTGTCGGGAGCGGAATGGGGTGGGTGTACGATCACAAAGCGTTACATGTCCGTCCTGACCTTAAACAGGAACAGGTCTTTCTGGAAGATCATTGGTATGTGGAGGAAGGACTGGGACGCATGATCAATCTTCCGCTGTTGGTCAGGGGAAAATGTGTGGGGGTGTTGAATCTCGGGAGCGTTGATGCGGGGAACCCGGAACCGGATGCGCTTGAGTTTTTATCACAAGTGGCTATGCAAATTGCCTATGCGATTGATCATGTGCAGGCCTATGAGGAAATTAATCTGTTGCGGCAGCAGTTGGCGCGAGAAAACACCTATCTCGTGGAGGAGCTTAAGCTGACGAAGCACTTCGGGGCCATGGTAGGACGGAGTCAGGCTTTTCAGCATGTGCTGGAACTCGCGCGGGAGGTCGCTCCTACGCCGGCAACGGTTCTCATCACGGGGGAGACGGGAACCGGGAAAGAACTCCTCGCCCAAGCCATTCATGATTGGAGCCTGCGTGCGAACAAACCCTTTATTAGGGTGAATTGCGCGGCCCTTCCGGCAGGATTAGTCGAAAGCGAATTATTTGGTCATGAAAAGGGCGCATTTACGGGAGCCGACTCGAGGCGTGAGGGGCGATTTGAGTTAGCCCATGGCGGGACCTTGTTATTAGATGAAATCGGGGAAATTCCTTTGGAAACCCAAGCGAAATTATTACGAGTGATTCAGGACGGGATGGTTGATCGTGTGGGTGGCAAGCAATCCATCCCGGTGGATATTCGGTTGGTGGCCTCGACCAATGCCGATCTGCCTTCAGCGATTGAACAAGGTCGTTTTCGTGCTGACCTGTTCTATCGCCTTCATGTGTTTCCGATTACCA
>JAGQKG010000160.1 GCA_020430245.1 Nitrospira sp. | reverse complement strand
TGCCGGGCCAAAGACATCTCAAATTTCACAGACGTGATCTGTGTAACCGGGTCGTTATTTCTAGTCGGGGAGGTGCTCAATCGGCTCACTCAGCCGGGTTCCCGCACGTGACGTGTGCGAGTCTGGGAGATGTCTGGCGTGTTCTCCTGCGCCGTTCTCATCAATTGTTGCTCAGTATTTTCATCTTTGTCACGCTTGTGACCGTGCGAGAAACTGTGTTCGGGCAATCGGATACCTCCGTGTTGGAATTGGAGAGCGCCTCCGCGGCACCCTCATCTGAGAAGGATCCTGTCGAACCAACCTCACAAGGCGTTCCCGTCGCTATTCAAGCCGACCGGATTGAATATGATCGTGATCGGGAAGAATATCATGCTAACGGGGCTGTGGATATCACACGTGGACCCATTCATCTTAATGCGGATGAAGCCATCCTCCAGAAGCTCACGGGGGATCTCACGGCACGAGGGCATGTGCATTTACGAGATGTTAAGACCGATATCTGGTCGGAAGAGCTTCAGCTCAATCTCAATACCGAAGCGGGTGTGATCACAAACGGCAATATTTTTCTCAAGGAGCAGAATTCATTTGTGACTGGTCGACGGCTTCAGCGGTTTTCCGAAACCCATTATCGGATTAAGGAGGGTTCCTTTACCAATTGTGATGCAATAAATGGTGAGATTCCAGCCTGGCGATTCGACTTTCATGATATGGATGTGGAATATGAGGATAGTTTGTTTGGCAAAGGCGTATGGTTCAATGTGAATGATGTGCCGGTCATCCCGCTTCCCACCTTTCAGTACCCGCTGGGCGCTTCTCGAAAAAGCGGATTCTTGTTTCCGACGACCGGCTACAACACGCAATTCGGTTACCAGTATCGGCAAGGGTATTTTTGGGCCATCGATCCTAGTAATGACTTAACCATTTCTCCCCAAATATTAACGGATCGTGGAGGAGGTGCGGATCTGGAATATCGCTATGTGTGGAATCGGCTCACAAAGGGAGAATGGTTGGTCCGCTCGCTCTATGATACCCAACAAAATCGTGGGCGAGCCGAAGTTCGAGGGGCTCATGTTCAGCAAGTCAATCCTGATTTGTCTTTACGAATGCGGGCCAATTTTTCAAGTGATCGAACGGTCTTGCAAAATTTTAGCAGTTCCGGGACTCAACGGGCTTTACCCAGTCAAGAATCGACTCTCAACATTTTGCAGCGACTTGATCATGGAGCGTTGTATCTCTCAGGTCAATATATCCAGCCGTTAAGCACAGGCGGCAATACGACCTTTCAGCGGTTACCTGAAATCGGGCATCGCTTTGTGAATCCCAGTGTCCTGGGCAGTCCCATCTCGCTGACTATGGAGACGACCGCAGTGCAATTTTACAGGCAGACGGGATTCAATGTTGGTCGTCTCGATGTGTTGCCTGGACTTTCGATGGAGGGGCTTCATCTGGGACACACGTTGGGATTTCGTCCTCAGGTGAAATTCCGTGAAGTGGGTTATACGCGCGGACTCACGGAAAAATCAGCGCAACATCGTGAAACCTTTTGGGCTGGCGCTGAATTGTTCTCGAATGTATCCAAACGGTTTTCCCTCGGTGATGGGAATTGGATCCGGCATTCTATCCAACCGAATGTGATTTATGAGTATGTGCCTCAGACGAAACAAGCGGAATTAGTTCAGATTGATGGGGTGGATGATTTGATTCAAAAGAGTCTGGTGACCTATTCCTTGAAAAATCGTCTGAGCCAAATTGGTGGCGGAAAATCCAATGCCTGGTTGGATCTGTTCTTTGCCCAAAGTTATCATGTGGCCAATCCCCCGCCTTTGGCCTCACGCTTTTCGGATATCTGGACACGGGGGCATTTTCATTCACCGGTTGATGCCTCAGCATTCATCTCGACTTTCAATCTGACGGTGGATGCCTTCTACGATCCGAACAGAAAATATTTTTCTCAGATGAACACCGACGTGCTTATCCAAAGCCGACAGGCATGGTATATGACCGTTGGGCAGCGGTACACCAAATCGGGAACGAGAGTCCGCCGGGGAGATATTTGGAACCCCGTGTCGTTTAATGAGGTATTGGCTCCGGACGAGGAAATTCTCTATCTGACGACTGGCGGTGGAGTGCGGTTGCCGTACGGTGTGACCCTGGGCACTAAATGGTATCATGACCTCCGGACGGGGGAGACTGCTGAATGGGATGTGGTGGGGCTCTACCAAAATCCCTGCCGATGTTTTTCACTCGGGCTTACGTATACAAAGCTTCCTGATCGCTCTCAATTCGAATTTCTGATCAGTTTGACGGGGTTGTGGGGAACCCAAGGGAATGGGACGCAATTGATGAAGTTGATTTTGGGCCCCATCATGGCGGGAGAGCGTGGAATTCCTTGGGACTATCGGTAACTGTCATGCGGATTCTGTTTATGCGCATGTGCACGGTACCGGTAATGGTTCTATGGGGATTGGCCGGCTTGCCGCTTCATGTCTGGTCGCAAGAAGTCGTGACTGATCAAGTCACCATCACGTCGGCCAAGGGACAGCTATTTGGTATCACTTCTGGCGAAGGAATTGCTAGGAAGGTGTTGGCATCGGGAGAAGACGTGCTAGTGGTTGAAAGCAAAGGCGTGACGGGATATGTCCAGACAACTACACGGTTGCTGGGGTTTTCGGGCCGCTTGCAACGATGGGTTGAGATGAATCTTTCCTCGGCAGAGGAGGTGGTGACCGCGACGGTCACTCCCAAAATGATTATCGTTCAAGGTCGACAGGCGGCCTACGGTTTTCAAAGTGATCTTGGTCGCTGGAAACGAGACCCTTGGGGAGCCGGAGAGTTGTTGGTGAAGAGTCTGGTGAATGACTATGTGGCTGTTCTCATTACCAATCGACGGGCATTGGGATTTTCTGCGTTGACCGGAGGGTTTTTCCCGCAAGATCTTCCGTCCGGTAATGCAATTGAGCAGACGGAAGCCAATGCGAATATTGTGATCATCCACTTGTCAGGGCTGATGTTGGTATTTCGGTCCGGCTTGGCGATTTGGACGGTGTTGCCCTGATTAATTAGAGGAAGAACTGCTGGCCATTTCCGGATGCATGGTCACGCCTGGGTAGTCCACCCCAATAGGGCTGTTCGAGCAATAGTGGCTCCACCAGTCAATGACTTCCTGTAGAAAAGGGTCTTCTGGCCCTGTCGCAAAGAGGTGACCATAGAGGTAGCCGGTTTGGGTATCAAAGAGGATGAATATAGGCATAGGGGCAGACTGTGGAATATGTGGTGTGTCCATGGGTAATCGAGTTCGTGCGTCAGAGGTTCCTTCCGTTTTTTTCTACGTATTCTTGTCGGAACGTGTTTGAAATTTCTTAAATGTTCCTTTGGATCAAAGGGCTTTGACCGTTCATTGAGGATTCAGGGTCTCCTGGAGGTATTCAGAGTGAGGAAGACTCTGCAAGGATTGGGGCAAATGAGAAGACAGCCCTTGACCTTCCCCGTCAAATGGGGTAGCTATGTTCCTTCACCGCACAGCCGGTTCAACGGGATGTGCGTTTACACGGGCTGAGAGGGAGGCGATTCATGGATGCGTTCGATTCTGCTAGATCAGCTATTGCGAAGCAGGCTGCCAGGATTCTTCTGGTTGAAGATGAAAGAGATGTGCGGGAGTCCGTCAAGTTACAGCTTGAGGATGAGGGACATCAGGTTGTGGACACGGAATCGGGGAGCGACGCCTTGGTTCTGGCCGAGTCTTCCCAGTTCGATATTGTCTTAACCGACGTGATGATACCCGACATCAATGGAATTGAGTTGGTTCAGCGTATTATGGAGCTTCCGAATCATCCTGTCACGATCGTCATGACAGGATATGGGTCGGTGGAGATGGCGGTGAAAGCGATTAAGGCCGGTGCCTTTGATTTTCTCTCTAAACCCTTTTCCATTGATGTGCTGAGCGCGACTATTGCCAGTGCCCTACGAGTCAAATGTCTTCAGGACGAAAATGTCGAATTGAAAAAAACCGTCAAAGGCCAATTTAGTTTGGGAAAACTCATCAGTTCCAGTCAGGTGATGCAAGAAGTCTTTCAGCTGATCGATTGTGTCGCGGATACCGATAGTACCGTGCTTATTTTAGGAGAAAGTGGAACGGGGAAAGAATTAATTGCTCAAACCATTCATTGCCATAGCACGCGGAGTCAGGGGAGCCTGATTCCGGTCAATTGCGGAGCGATTCCTGAGGCGCTACTAGAAAGTGAATTGTTCGGTCATGAGAAAGGTGCGTTTACCGGAGCGGTGGCGTCACGAGTCGGACGATTTGAGCTGGCGACCGGAGGAACCATTTTTCTTGATGAAATCGGAGATCTGAGTCCTCCACTCCAAGTCAAGCTTCTTCGTGTCCTACAAGAGCGAACGTTTGAACGAGTGGGGGGCACTCGAACATATAAATCAGATGCCCGTGTCATTGCCGCTACGAATCAGGATCTTGAAACCCTGGTCGCTGCGAAACAATTTCGGGAAGATCTGTTTTATCGGTTAAACGTGGTTCCGGTTCTTGTTCCTCCTCTCCGGCATCGCGTCGAAGATATCCCGCTGTTGCTCCAGCATTTCATGACGATGTTCAATGATCGCCGGAAAGCCGAACTCACCGGAGTGGCTGATGATGCCATGAGTCTCTTATGTGAATATCCCTGGCCGGGAAATGTTCGTGAACTTGGAAATATTGTTGAGCGAATTGCGATCTTAAAACGGCGGGGGGTGATTGTTCCCGAAGATTTGCCGGAAAAAATCCGACGATTACCTTCATCGCATCTTCCCACGATGCCTGCGGCGATTCCAGTGGCCGGGATGGATCTCTCGAGAACGGTTGAGGAATTTGAAAACAGACTGATTCTTGAAGCTCTCGAACGAACCAATTGGGTCAAAAGTAAAGCGGCTCGTCTCCTGCAAATCAATCGCACCACCCTCATTGAAAAGTTAAAAAAGAAATCCCTGGCCGAAGTAGTCGCACACCGTGCGGTTCCATCGGAAGATCTGGCTGACGTGTAACGATCAAGGACGCCGGATCATTTCTACCCTGTTTTCGCCTTCCCGTTTCAGATCAGCTTGAGGTTCTGACCATTCCGTCAACTCCTTGACGGCGGCAATGTTGTCCGTTCGTCTTGGTTCTTGCAAAACTTCTTGGTTTTTCAACGAAAATCCCGTTGTCTATTTTTTGTCATCGGCAAAAATGACTCCGGTCTAATTTTTGCTGAATACGTCCATCAGGTGGGAGCAGAAACCAACCGTGAGGAAATTTACCTGGATTGCTCTGTCATGCGTTTTCTGGCCCAGTATGGTTTTGGGAGGCCCCTGTTCTGATTTTTCCTGGTACGTTTCACGCGACATGGTTATGCCGGAGGTAATTCGACAGGGACAGGATGCGTTGCGCGCCGGACAACTCTTGGAAGCCAGAAACATGTTTGCCACCTATCTGAATGAGCAGGAACATGGACAGTTTGCAGAAGGGACGCGTTGGGTCATGGCCTCTCTCCCTGATTCTTTAGATGAACCGGGCAGGGAAAAATTTCAACGCATCGAGCGCTTACAAGCTATGAAAACGAGGGATCCTGAGAGCGTGTATGCCCCGTGGGCCCTTTGTGCCATGGGCAATGTGTATTGGGAGGCTGGATGGTTCTCAGAAGCCAGCGGGATATTCGAAGATTTCCTCCGGACCTATCCCGATCATCCGTTAGCGGGAGGAGTCATGGTGGAAGCCGGGCTAGGGTATATGAGCAATAAGCAATATTTGGAGGCAGCACTGATTCTCAGACGAGTGGTCGAAGAACCCAAATGGAGTGGTCATCGCCTCAAGGCTGCATTAGGGTTGGCGGATGCCACGGCCATGGCTAAGGCTTGGAAGCAAGCTTACTACTGGTATCGGGTGGTCGAGGCCGAACAGCCCGAACTCATTCGTCAGTCCGGGCATTCATCGTATCAGTTTGGTTTAGCGGAACTCGCCGTTGGAAATCCTGACAGGGTGATATCCAGATTTTTGTTGATCGTCAATCTCTATCCGGAAGACGAATTAGCCGGGTTGGCCCTCAACCAAATTTCAACAAAGTTACAGAATGAGGGACGTGAATATCTGGCATTGTATTTCGCGGATCAAGCTCGACAACAATTTTCCGATCGTGAGCCTGGCCGACGTGGGCAGGCAGCATTGGCCAGATGGGTCGTGGCTTTTGTCTCGCAGGATCATGACAAGGAAGAGCGAGAAAAAGTTTATCGGCGATTGGATCATTTGGGGATAGTTCTCTCGCTCTCATGGGATGCTGTTTTAGAAACCGCGCGAGGGTTAAGTCATGCTCCTGAACGCGACGTGGCTGATGAAGGCCTTCTGTGGATGGGACAAGCCTATCAAGCGATCGGGGAATATGCTGATGCCATCCAGGCCTTCACTCGTCTCATTCCCTTGGCTTCCTCCGACACGATGAGGAAGGAAGGCCAAGATCGACTGGCATGGTTATTACAGCATCAGATTCGCGCCTTCTCTGATCGGAAGGCCTGGGTCCCGTTGCTCAAGTTTCACTCGGAGTATCGAGATGCGTTCCAACTGGTGCCATTGGAACGGGAACGTCTCTTAATCGTGGCGAAAGCCTACCAGCAGGTGGATCTGCCGGCAGAAGCCTGGCATTGGTATGACCAACTCTTAAAAAAGTATCCCAAGAATCCCTTTCGGGAACACATTCGCCTTCAGCAGGTGGTGGTTGCCCAAGGGCAAGGAAACGGTTCATGGGTAAGAGACGCGGGAACGGCCTATCTCCAGGAGTTTCCCAATGGCCAGGGGCGAGGGCAGGTAGAAACCGCTCTCGCCTTGGAAGCCCTCACTGACGAACGGTATGCCGAGGCCATTCGAGATTTCTCGTCAGCTCTCCAGTATGTGGACGGAGCGGTGGAGCAACGTTATGTGCTCCGGAACCGGGCACGCGCCTATCGAGCGCTCGGGCGGATGGAGTCGGTGATCCAAGACCTCCGACAGGTGGTGTCTATTCAACCCACGCAGGTTTCCGATGTCCTCCGTTTGGGGGATGCCATGTTTGATCAGGGAAACTATGTCGAAGCACAGCATCTGTACGATCAAGCCTTGGGTTTTGGTGCGCCGTCGGCCTTACACACCTGGGCCAAATATCGGCTAGCGACCTCGCTTGAATACATGGGGAAGTCTGGTGAAGCGGCCGCACTATTCGCAGAAATTCAGGAATTACAAACCCGTTCTCCAGAATTGGAACATACGATTCGTTCAGCCGCCACGGCGGTGTTGGATGAAATGTCCTCGAAAGAGACGCCACCAACCAGGATACCCGATGCCCCAATTAAATCCTAAGCCCGTGATCGCATTTAATTCTAAAGGAAATACGGAATTGTCTTGGCCGACACTTGCCCCAATCACGGAGCCGACGATCTCCAGTGAAACCCTCAGTCTGGCGCTAGAGGCTAAATATGCGGAAACGCAACGATTGCATCATCATCTTCATCGTTTGGTGAAAAGTCTTCCGTTACCCGCATTGCTCTATAACCGTAAAGGTCGCATTGTGACTGCCAATCACGAGGCTCATGTGCTGATGGGAGGAATCGATTGGAAGAAGATGAACTGGCAGGTTCGGGATCTCTGGACATGCCTGGGGTGGCCACCGGTTCCCTTTGCCGATTGGAAGTGGAACGCAGGTCGGGTGTCCTGTTGGGATTGTCCGTTAGGGGGAGGAGATCAACCATCCAGTCTGACGGTTCGGTATTTCAAATACCAAGGGGATGCGCAGAGTGGACGGGCGGAGCAGCTTCAACGTTGCGCGGCCATAGGAGAACAGGTTGGGCGGCTGGCACATGATATTCGCAATCCACTGGCGAGTATTGAATGGTTTGCCACGTTATTGGGGCGTGACCGTCCGTCCGGCATGGAACGTCGGGAGCTGGCAGATCAATTCCTGCAAGCCATTCGTTCATTGGATGCGTTGGTCTCGAATCTTTTGACGTCTACCACGCCACTGAAGCGCAATCGGCAGTGCGTGAATATGTCTGGCCTGTTAGATGAGGTGGAGCTCTTGGCCATGTATCCACTCAGAATCAAACGGCTGACCATCCAACGTCAACGGGAAACCTCGCCTCTCGAGATTTTGGGTAATGAGCAGTTATTAAAACAAGCCATCTTGAATCTGCTCTTGAATGCGATTCAGGCCTCTCCCCCTGATGGTCATATTGAGATTCAATGCCGGCGGACTTCCCTGCCGGTCACAGGAGGGGCGGCCTCTGCTGTCGTCAATGGCGTGGCACTGAGTATTCGGGACGAAGGGTGTGGGATGTCCAAAGAAGAACTCAACA
>JAGQKG010000015.1 GCA_020430245.1 Nitrospira sp. | reverse complement strand
GAGTTCTTTTAGGATGGCCAGATGCGGAAAAGTCGGTTAAGCCCCCGGAAGCAGGCGAGATTGATCGAATACTTTGTCTCTGGGACCACGGCGCGCATCATCGTTGCGCTCGTTGGTGTGCATAAAAGTACAGAGGCCTACTACTTCCTGCGACTGCGCATGATTATCACTCAAACGCCCCCTGAAGAAACGCCGGTCGCCGGGGCCATCGAAGGGGATGAAAGTTATTTTGGCGGTCAGCGAAAGGGCAACCGGAGACGGGGTGCAGCAGGGAAAGTACCAGTGGTTGGTATTCTGAAGCGTGGAGGGCGTGTATACACACAAGTGATCCCTGACACGAAAGCAACAACCCCCTTCTCGGTATCATGCAAGATCGCATGGTCCCTGCTAGCATTGTCTATACCGACACCTATCGCTCCTCTAATGTTTTGGATGTGTCAGAATTTAAACACTATCGGATCAACCATTCGAAGCGGTTTGTGAAGAAGCCTAAACACCTTAACGGCATCGAAAATTTCTGGAACCAGGCGAAAATGGCGTGCCTCGCCCGCCCTTCCACTTCTTTCTCAAAGAGTGTAAAGGGCGGTTTAATCCGCCGAATCCACAACAGCAATGCACCCAGCTAAAGCATCGGGTAAAACAAACATTGGTTTAATTCTCTAGGACAGCCCCCAATTTTTTTTGTGGAGCCAATCGGGTTCGTCCTCTATCTACGGTCCCTTGTTGGTGTTGTCACTTTTAGGGGGAACAAGCTGGTGAAGTTCTCTGGTCTGACTTTTATTCGATACTGGTAGCTAGATACCGAAGAGGAGAAGGCAAGAATGTCCTTGATCTCTTCTAGACGTATATCGCCACAAATCCATTAGATGATGTAGTAAAAATGCCTGACTCCTCACGGGCTCAGGCTCTTTTATTCTGCGGCAATCCTATGGATGATATTGAATTGAAACCAATATGTGGGTGGGGTGATTGCGATGTTTTGTATCATCCAATGTCGATCAAGGGATCTGACAATTTTGTCCTCTTCCAAGATGAGTAAATTTTTACTGTATGATTGCCGAAAAGGTTAATAAGAGGGAAATCTGGAATGCTGACTGTCAGGGAACATGTCCGCCAGGATACAAAAGTTCTGGAGTTATCTGGCCGTTTTGATTATGACTCTAAGCTTGGGCTCGAAGTGGCCATTTTAGGTGCTCAGGAAATAGGATGCCATCATATTATTCTTAATTTCTCAAACATTACCTGGATTGACTCCATGGGATTGGGGCAGATGTTTCTCTGGTACCATCGGATGAAGCCCGATCGCATTCGGTTGAGTATTGTGAGTCCTCAGTCCCATGTAAGAGAGTTGCTTGAATATGCTAATTTGCCTCAGGTGATTCCCATCTATCAGTCCGAGGAAGAGGCTGTCGGAAGCAGCCGGCGCTGACTTCTGATTCTTCTTTCTGGTCGTTTTGAAAGTTCTCTTATCCAACCCCTTTATTCCGAAAACAGTAGCTCCAGGTATTCCTTCGTTTATCTTTGGCATGGTCCGAAGGCGTTAGGACGGACGGGAAAGTCCTCCACTGCCTGCTTTGAGCCTGTAGTTCACCAAAAATTCTGTGGTCTACAAGAAACCATGCCTGAATGATAGGGTTTGTCTTAATTCCAATCTAAGAGTTGTAGAATTATTTGTTGACGGTTAACCACCTGAGATTTCTATCCACACAATAGGAAAGTGAGAGAATACAAAAATCCCCTGTGAGTGTGACCCACAGGGGAGAATGGTAAAGAGCTTGCTGCCCATCGACGGTTATTTAAATCGACGATCAAATTCCTTCACGACTTCATTTGTGAGATCTAACCCATCTCGATTGTACAGCACAATTTTCAGTGTATTTTCACTCCCTTTATCAATGACCACATCAAAGCCATGGCGTGCGGCGACGGCACTTGTGGCTTCTTCGATTTTCTTCATATATTCCTGAACCAGGTCTTTTTGTTTTTGCCCGAGTTCATTCTGGAAATCCTGACCTTGTTTTTGCCAGGCTTGATATTTTTGTGCAAACCGTTCTTGTTTGCGTTTTTGTTCCTCCTCACTCAGCTTGGAGTTGGACTCTGCAGCTTTCAGTTCTTCCTGAAGACTCTCCAATTCCTTTTGATCGTTTTTCATCACGGTTTCTCTGGCTTGGGCATGTTCTTTTAAAGCTGCCAAAGCGCGGCTTCCCGCCTTTGACTTTTCAATCACAGTCTGAGGGTCCAGAACACCGACGCGGAAGGAATCTTTTCCAGCGGCAAGGGCGTGCTGTTCCGAAGCCACAATCAGGCTACAGATACCAGTGATAAATAGGACCCCAACAATTTTTGTCAAACCATTCACACACGTCTTCTTCATGCTTTTCCCTCTAGCGTTTAAAGGATGGATCCTCCATTCGGCCTGAGTAGCCGAAGAGGCTGGAAATACGAATAGACCTGATGAGAGTACCGACGGTAGGCGAAGCTGTCAAGAGTCGCAACTCCCATGAGGGTAAACAGGATTGTCCTTGGGAAGGGCTCTCATATTTCTTTCTGCCAAAAAGAAAACCGTGGGGTTTTCATGAGGAAAAGGCCGGATTTTGGCCGGGCTATCGTGAGAACAGGACTTCGACTGTTTTCAGAACTGTTGGGCAGGTGCCCCCGGCCAGTGCACCTGTGTGAGAGTTAGGACTTAGGGCTGGATGCGGAAGTAGTCCCAGATCCACTGGAGGCATTGGAACTGGAAGATGTTCCCGACCCCGAAGCCGTACCTGATCCCGTAGACCCATTGGAAGAGGTAGACGGTGCGGATGTTGAGGTTGTTGTTGAACTGGACCCACCATCAGAGCTGGTTGAACTGGTCTTTTTATCAGTTTTGGATTCGGCCGTACTGGTGTCGGCGGGCTTCCCTTTGTTCTCCGATTGACTCTCGGGCGCTTTGAGTTTATCCGAGTAGTCAGTAACATACCATCCCGATCCCTTGAACATGATGGCTGGAGCTGAGATGACTTTTGTGACGGGTTCAGCTTTGCCACAACCACAGGATAATTGATCGCAGGTTTGAATAGGAGGATCTGACATTTTTTGTTGAATTTCAAATCGCTTACCACTACCGGTGCATTGATATTCATAAATGGGCACGGGGTACCTCCAGAGAGTAAACGTCAGTTAAGCGGACTTGGAAACATATGTTCATAAGGATAAGACTGATTCTGTTCAGGTCAAGGTTTTGTGGTGATTGCAATAAAAAAATACAGCCCCGGATGGAAGAAATACGCTATTCAAGTTTAGCTACGGCCTCGGTAAGGTGTCGTAAGCCCTTCTCAATCACCTCTAATGTTCCGGTATATGAAAATCGCAGATGCATGGGACTCCCAAATGGTTCACCGGGGACACACGCTACTTGGGCTTCCCTAAGAAAAAAATTGGCAATAGCCAACGGTGTGGACAAGGATTCTCCCTCAAATCGTCTCCCCAGGAGGTGAGCAACGTTGGGAAATGCGTAGAAGGCGCCTGAAGGCATAGGACAGTGAATGCCCGGGATCCGGTTTAATCCCTCGACAATTGCCTTTCGTCGGATATCCAACTCTTTCACCATGTGCTGAATAAATCCATCAGATTTTCGAAGTGCCCCAACTGCGGCCTTTTGCGAGATGGAGCTCGGGTTTGAGGTGCTTTGGCTTTGAATGTCCCCCATAGCTTTGATCAGTTTCTCTGGGCCAGCGGCATACCCAATCCGCCAGCCTGTCATAGAGTAAGTTTTTGATACCCCATTCACAATGATGGTGTGCTTGGCGATGTCTGAGCCGAGTGATGCGATACTATAGTGTTGATGCTGGTCGTAAATCATCTTTTCGTAAATTTCATCAGAGATAATGAGCAGATTGTGTTGAAGGGCCAATTGGGCAATGCCTTCCAAAGTCTGTCGGTCATACATGCTGCCGGTCGGATTGCATGGAGAGTTGAGAATGATTGCCTTCGTGCGATCAGTCAAGGCGGATTCCAGTGTCTTTACGTCAATGGCATAACCTGAGGACTCGGAAGTCGGAACAAAAACAGGGTTGGCGTCTGCCAGGAGAACTTGTTCGGGATACGAAACCCAGTAGGGAGCGGGAATGATGACTTCGTCGCCGGCTTCGAACAAGGCCATTGCAAGATTAAATAAGGTATGTTTGGCCCCACAGGATACCAGAATTTGGGATCGGGAGTAGGCAAGGCCCTGATCACGCTGAAATTTTTCAATGATGGCCTCTTTTAAATCATCGATCCCTGTCACAGCTGTATATTTGGTAAAGCCGGAGCCAATGGCTTCGTAGGCCGCTTCTTTGGCCTCTGCGGGAGAATCCAAAGAAGGTTCCCCTGCTGTAAAATCGAATACCTGTTGCCCTTGCGCGACCAACGCTTTCACCGTTGCGGAGAGTTGCAACGTAGGAGAGGGGGTGATGCGGGTTGTTCTCGAGGCAAGGTTCATTTGGTATTTCTCCGTAATCGAGACTGAAGCCATTCGGCAACCTCGGGATGAAGAAAATGGTGTAGGGGACCGCCAACCGAGGCGACCTCTTTGACCATGCTGGAGGTAAGATACGAAAATTCCTCACTCGACATCAGAAAAACCGTTTCCAAGCTAGAGTCAAGTTTTCGGTTCAGCAGGGCCATTTGAAATTCATGTTCAAAATCTGACACGGCTCTTAGTCCACGGATAATTGCCAACGCCCCGCGTTTCCGGACGTAGTTCACCAATAAGCCATCAAACGGTTCAACCGTGACTCCTTTCAGGTCGTTTGTCGCGATTTTGGCCAATTGAACTCGTTCGTCCAAGTCGAATAATGGAGCTTTGCGAGGGTTGGGCGCTACCGCGACGATCACCTGCTCGACCAGCCTGAGGCTTCGAGCAATGACATCGGTATGGCCACGGGTAATGGGATCAAATGTGCCTGGATAAATACCAAGGGTCATCGGTCAGAATCTTCTTCGGTCGGAGGGATGTGTTGGTAAAACGTGAAGCCCGCATCCCCATAGCGGGCGGTTCGGATGAGCGACCAATTCCCAAGGGGAGCCGGGGGAATGGTTTTATGGAAATGTTCATAAATAATTCGACCGTTTGGGGCCATGACATCCGCTTCCTCTAAGTGATGCAAGATCTGTTGAACATTTGGGAGCCGATAAGGCGGGTCCATGAATATCATGTCAAACGGACGCCATCCTACCAAAATTGAATTTTGTATGGCGAGTGACACATCCTCAATAAGGACCCGAGATAATGAGCTAATCTTGAATTGGGTCAGCATCTGCTGAATTCTCGCTCCGGCCAATGGATTTTGCTCGATAAAGAGTGCTTTCGTCGCTCCCCGACTTAAGGCTTCCAGTCCCACCGCTCCTGTCCCTGCGAACAGATCCGCCACGGTGGCATTCCGAATCTGTTCACCGATGATAGAAAACAGCGCTTCCCTGGCTCTCTGGGAGGTTGGACGGGTGGTTCGCCCAGGAAGTGTAGGGATTGTTCGACCTTTGAGTTGTCCTGCAACAATCCGGATAGAAGATGATTTCATAGTCGAGAGGACGTTACCATAATTCTGGAAAACTCAACAATCTCAATGGCAGGGCGGGAAGAATCGTTTTTGACGGGGTAAAAAATACCTGCGTATAGTTCAATCCATGTTTGTATGGCATACCCTGGTCATATGAGTATGAAGGACCCGCAACTCAAAAAAGGCATTCAATCATGGCCTGAAATGGAACGCCCCCGAGAACTCCTCCTAAAGAATGGCGCTCAGGGGTTATCAGATGCTCAATTGGTGGCCATCCTCTTACGAATTGGTCGACCAGACTCCTCCGCAGTGGATGTGGCATTGGACCTCCTCACCCGGCTGAAAGGACTGCGGGGTTTGGCTAATAGAAGCTTGCAAGAATTGTGTGTTGTTCCAGGCGTTGGTCCTGCAAAGGCGGCACAGATTCTTGCAGCAGTTGAGTTGGGGAAACGGGCATTGGCGGTCCCGTTAACCGCGGGATTACGGATTCATCATAGCCAGAATATTTATCAGCACTATTATCCTCTGTTGCGGGACCTTCGACATGAAGTCTTTAAGGCCTTGTTGTTAGATGCGAAGCATGGGCTTATTCGGGATGTCACCGTCTCCGAGGGAAGTTTGACAGTGAGTATTGTTCATCCGCGGGAAGTATTTAACCTGGCAGTACGAGAATCTGCGGCGGCAGTTATCTTTGTCCATAATCATCCAAGTGGTGACCCTCAGCCCAGCGAAGAAGATCATGCCTTGACCCGCCGACTCACAGCTGCAGGGGAAATTTTGGGGATCCGGGTTTTGGATCATATTGTTATAGGGGATGGACGCTATGTGAGTTTTGCGGACGAAGGCTTTCTTCTTCCTCCAATTTCCACGTTTGATCATTGATTGCCGCAACTTCTTTCTTTGGGTTTTCGCGATCTCCTCTTTATCCTTACCGTTGGTTCAGTTCTTTGTTCTGAGTAGCTTTTCATGAGAAATTCATGGTAAAAATACCTGGTGTTAATTGGTTTCCGTTTGCGGCGTCTTCATGGTTTTTTTAGTAGGATGAAATATGGCCTCCATTACTCAAAAAGAAGTTGAATATGTCGCCCAATTGGCCCGCTTAGACTTAACGGAAGCTGAAAAGCCCATGTTTGCAGACCAATTGAATCATATTTTATCGTATGTGGACCAATTGCAGGGGGTGTCGACAGATGGCGTACCTCTCACGTCTTCTATCGCTCATGAGAAACCGGTGTTACGGCAGGATAGCCCACACGAATGCTTGTTGGTGGAAAAGGCGCTGGCCAATGCCCCAGAGTCACATAATGGATTTTTTGTTGTCCCGAATATCTTAGAGAAATAGAGCTTACACTATTCATTGAAGACGCTCGTCTTGAGTTATGATAAAGAACATAGGAATCTAATATGTATCGACAACTGTTACGATGTAAAATCCACCGTGCGACCGTCACGGATTCTAGTCTGGACTATGAGGGCAGTTTAACGATTGACGAAGACTTGATGGAGAGGGCGGGCATTATGCCCTATGAGGCGGTAATGGTATCCAATTTGAATAACGGAGAGCGGTTTTCGACGTACGCGCTTCCAGGTACACGGGGCAAGGGCGAAATCATTTTAAATGGTCCTACAGCCAGACTGGGCATGATTGGCGATAAGATCATTATTTTTTGTTATGAATTATTTAATGACGAAGAAGCCAAGCGGCACGTCCCTCAAATTATCCAAGTCGATCATCAAAATAAAGCCAAAGAAACCAATCCCGTGTGAACGGGTTGCTCCGGTTGAGACCTTTTTCATTTCATCTCCTTTTTATTTACTGATCCCAGATTCGGGTTTGTATGTCTCTTTTTAAACTTACGCTAAAAGACCTTCAGACTAAATTCACCGCTGGGGAGGTTAGTGCTGTAGATATCGCCAGGTCTTATTTGCTACGGATCAGTCAGGTAGAGCCAAAAGTCAAAGCCTATATTACCTTGACACCGAGAGACACGCTGCTACAACAAGCCAAAGCAATTGATGACGGGCTGAAAGCCTGGCGCAAAACACAGCCCCTCATGGCCATGCCATTAGGGGTCAAAGATAATATTTGTACAGAAGGAATCCGAACCACCTGTGGCTCTCGAATGTTAGAAAACTTTGTTCCTCCCTATGATGCCTCGGTGGTGAGCGGCTTTCGAACGCATCAACCTTTGATTCTGGGCAAAACTAATCTTGATGAATTTGCCATGGGTTCGTCCACGGAACATTCAGTGTTCGGACCGTCCAGAAATCCTTGGAATCAAAAATATATCCCGGGAGGATCCAGTGGAGGATCGGCGGCCGCGGTGGCTGCGGATGAATGTGTCGCGGCTTTGGGTTCCGATACCGGAGGGTCGATTCGACAACCTGCCGCTTGTTGCGGTGTGGTAGGGTTGAAGCCAACTTATGGGCGAGTGTCTCGCTATGGGTTAATTGCTTTTGCCTCATCACTGGATCAGATCGGCCCTATTACCAAAACCGTGACTGATGCCGCTATCCTGCTGAATGCCATTGCCGGGTTTGACCCGATGGATTCCACGTCCGCTAGTCGTGACGTCCCCGATTTCACTAAAGCCGTGAAAAAGAAAGACGTCAAAAAACTCAATATCGGGGTTCCTCGGGAATATTTTTCTGATGGGCTTGATCCTGAAGTCTCCGAGAAGGTTCAAGATGCCATACAGGTGTTGGAAGAGTTAGGCGGCACCATTCGAGAAGTGACGTTACCTTCGACCGAACGGGCTATTGCGACCTATTACCTCATTGCCACGGCAGAGGCCAGCTCTAATTTGGCTCGCTATGATGGAGTCAAATTTGGGTTTCGTGCCAAGGAGTCGCGAAACCTTGCAGAGATGTATCGGAGCACCCGGTCGCAAGGGTTTGGGCCTGAGGTGAAACGGCGTATCATGTTGGGGACCTATGCCCTGAGTGCGGGATATTACGAAGCATATTATGGGAAAGCCCAAGCCGTTCGTACCTTGATTCAACGGGAATTTGATGCCGTGTTCGAAGAAGTCGATCTGTTAGTGAGTCCGGTCATGCCGACGCCGGCCTTTCAATTAGGAGAGCGATTGGACGATCCCTTACAGATGTACTTGTCTGACATATATACGATTCCTGCAAGTTTGTCAGGACTTCCAGCCATATCTGTTCCGTGTGGATTGAGTAAAATGGGACTTCCTATCGGATTACAACTGATGGGTCGTCCGTTTGAAGAAGCCATAGTCTTGCGTGCAGCCTATGCCTACGAACAAGCCACGAATTGGCGGATGAAACGACCCGTGATTCGTGCATGAAAGGATAGCGAGGTATGGTGGATTTGGCAGCGATCATCATTGCCGTGGCCTTTGTGGTCTTGGTGGGCTATCTGGTTCCGATGATTCTTCAAGTGAAACGCACAATTGGGCAATCAGAACGGTTGCTGATTCGCCTGAACCATGAATTGCCGGGAATATTAAAGGATGTCAAGGGGACCAATGAAAACATTTTAGCTCTCACCGATCAAGCCAGGCTTGGCATTGATCGCGCGACCATTTTTTTGAATGCAGTTGGAGATGTGGGGGAAAGTGTGAGTCATGTCCATGAGGCTGTTCGTGGGAAGGGGGGTGCCCTTGCTGTGGGTGTGACCAGTTTACTTGCCGGACTCAAAGCCGCGACCTCGACTGTGAGAAAACGGGTACATAAAGAACAAAAAGGAGGGCCATCCAATGGCAACTAATCATTCAGGTGCATCAGCAGGCTCGGTTGCATTGGCATTCTTAAGTGGAGCGCTATTGGGAGCTGTGACGGCGATCATGTTAGCCCCTCAACCGGGAAGAGATTCCCGAGAACGAATCACAGGGTATGCCCGGCGAACGGGTGAAGATTTACGAGACATTAAGGAGCGAGCCACTGATGCCGTAGAAGATGTCGTCGGTCGTGGCCGTGAACTGGTGGAAGAAATTTCAAGTGCCGTCCGAGAAGCCTTAGATGCGGGTCGGGATGCCATGCGCCGTGAACGTGAAATGAAATCCCTGGATTAAAATTCAAGAAAAAACGACATCGAGAGGAGTGGCTCTGCTGCGTTATGGCCTATGAACCGGTAATTGGAGTTGAGGTACATGCCCAACTCCAAACCAAGACGAAACTGTTTTGTGGCTGTCCGACTTCTTTCGGGCTTCCTCCGAATACTCAGGTGTGTCCAACCTGTCTGGGGTTGCCTGGAAGTTTGCCGGTGCTTAATCGACATGCGGTGGAAATGGCCGTACGCACGGGACTCGCGCTTCACTGCGAGATCGGAGTGACGAATCAATTCTCCCGAAAAAATTACCTGTACCCTGATCTGCCGAAGGGTTATCAAATTTCGCAGTTTGATTTGCCGATCTGCGGACCAGGATGGCTGGATATTTCGGTGAACGGAGAGTCGAAACGCGTGCGCATTCGTCGAGCCCATTTGGAGGAAGATGCCGGGAAAAATGTTCATGATGTCCCTGTGGAAGGCAGTGGTGTTGATTTAAATCGAGCCGGAACTCCGTTATTGGAAATCGTCACCGAACCCGACTTGCACTCATCCGAGGAGGTTGATGCCTATTTAAAAACCCTGCATGATCTCCTGGTCTATCTGGACGTCTGTGACGGGAACATGGAGCAGGGGAGTTTTCGTTGTGAGCCAAATGTGTCGCTTCGTCCACGGGGGCAGGACGTTCTTGGGACCAAAGTCGAATTGAAAAATATCAATTCCTTCCGTTTTGCCAAGGAGGCCTTGGATTTTGAAATCTCCAGGCAGACTGAGGCCTTAACGGAAGGCGAAACGATCCGTCAGGAGACCCGATTGTGGGATGTTCAGAAAGGGCATACGGTTGTCATGCGAAGCAAGGAAGAAGCCCATGACTACCGGTATTTTCCCGACCCCGACTTGCTTTCCGTTCATGTGGATGCGGAGTGGGTTGAGTCGTTGCGCCAAACTATTCCAGAACTTCCGGCTGCCCGCATGAAACGATTTATGACGGAATATCATCTCCCTGAGTACGATGCGAAGATTCTGACCGATTCAAAAAACCTGGCCGACTATTTTGAAGCCTGCGTGAAGCACTTTCCCCATCCCAAAACAGTCAGTAATTGGGTGATGGGCGAATTACTTCGTGAGCTCAATACCACCAACACCAGTCCCGAATCCTCCCCGGTAAGCCCTGAGCAATTAGTTGAACTCTTACAATTAGTAGAAGAGGGGACCATTAGTTTGAAAGTTGCCAGAGATCTTTTCCCGGAATTTTATGCTAGCGGGAAAACTCCTGGTCAATTGGTGAATGAAAAAGGCCTGGTTCAGGTTTCAGATGAACGCATCCTGGAAAATTTGATTAAAGAGGTTCTGGCAGAGCATCCCAATCAAGTGAATCAATATCGTGGCGGAAAGGAAACGGTGTTAGGGTTTTTGGTTGGACAGGTCATGAAGGCGTCACAGGGAAAAGCCAATCCTGGCAAGGTCAATACGCTGTTGAAACAGCATCTTACATCTTGATCTAAGACGCATCTCAGGGTACAAGATTAAGAAGGGTGCCATTATTCACGATTTAAAGGGATTACAGTTTCTATGAGCCTTATTCAGAACATTACCTCACGGATGATTCTGGATTCTCGCGGGAATCCAACGATTGAAGTGGATGTGCATCTTGCCAGCGGCATGGCTGGTCGTGCCGCTGTTCCTTCCGGAGCATCCACGGGGACACGTGAAGCTTTGGAGCTGCGAGATGGGGATAAAAAACAATGGATGGGCAAGGGTGTCTCTAAAGCCTTGGCCGGTATTCAAAAGCATATGCTCCCGGCTCTTAGAGGCATGGAAGCCCAGGACCAGGTGAGCATTGATTCTCGATTGATCCAACTGGATGGCACCAAGGGCAAGACCAAGTTAGGGGCTAATGCCACGCTTGGCGTGTCGTTAGCCGTGGCGCGGGCCGCTGCACAGGAACTTGGAATTCCCCTGTTTCGTTATCTTGGTGGGGTTTCGGCTCGGGAACTGCCGGTGCCAATGATGAATATCATTAATGGTGGTGCCCATGCAGATAATGGTCTTGATCTCCAGGAATTCATGATCATGCCCGTTGGAGCGACGAGTTTTAGAGAAGCCCTCAGGATGGGAACGGAGATCTTTCACCATCTTAAGGCCATCTTGAAATCCAAAAGCATGAGCACGGCAGTTGGAGATGAAGGCGGGTTTGCCCCTGCCGTTCGGTCCAATGAAGAAGCCCTGGATTTCATTGTCCAAGCAATTCACCAAGCAGGTTATCGATCAGGAAAAGATGTGGTGTTGGCTCTTGATGCAGCGGCCAGCGAGTTTTTTGAGAAAAAGATGTATCATGTGCGTCATGGGATTAAGCCCAAAATGTCTTCGGGAGAGTTGGTTGAGTATTATGGCAAATTAGTGAAGCAGTATCCGATCGTCTCCATTGAAGATGGGCTTAATGAAAGTGATTGGACAGGGTGGAAACAACTCACGGAGCAACTAGGGAATCGTGTTCAGCTTGTCGGCGATGACCTGTTTGTGACCAATGTCGAGTTTTTGGGACGAGGGATTCGTGAGGGCATTGCGAATGCGATCTTGATCAAAGTGAACCAAATCGGCACGCTCACGGAAACTATTGAAGCGATGCGCATGGCCCAGCGGGCCGGCTATGGAGTGGTGGTGTCCCACCGGTCCGGTGAGACGGAGGATACGACCATTGCTGATTTGGCTGTGGCGTTAAACGCTGGGCAGATAAAAACAGGGTCTCTGTCTCGTACGGATCGTTTGGCCAAATATAACCAGCTACTCAGAATTGAAGAAACATTAGGCTCAGCCGCCTTGTATCGTGGACAAGGCGTTCTTCCAGTACAAGTATAATTTTCTGGTATGCGTCCTAATAATAAAAAACGGGCGTCCACTGGGTTTGGAGGTGATTTGATGGATCGCCTTCCAATGATTGGGGCTTTTTTGATGATGAGTGTGCTCGCAGGAACCATGTTTTTTAACTCTGATGGATTGCCTCTATACTTTCAGATGCGGGAAACGCGCCAGCGTTTGACTGAACAAATCAAGCAATTACAAGATATTAATGCTTCACTCGAAGAAGATATCACCCGTATTCAACGGGATCCCCAACGTCTAGAAGAGCTGGCTCGTAATCGGTTGGGTATGGTTCGGCAGGGAGAAGTGGTGTATCAATTCGTGGAGCCTGTCCCTTCCTCGTTTACCGCTAGACCATAGCGGCGAGAATTCTTGCGTCATACCCCTTCCATTCTTCATACTCATTCATTGATGTTTCTTCAGAGTTTTCCATACTTGAAGGGTATTGGATGAAATCAGGTCAATTAGCCATTCTTGGCCGACCCAATGTCGGCAAGTCGACGTTGCTTAACGCATTAGTGCGTGAAAAGATCGCCATCGTTTCTGATAAGCCACAAACCACTCGAAATCTGATTTTAGGGGTTGGGCATTATCCAGAAGGCCAGCTCATTCTCATCGATACGCCAGGGCTCCATACGCCTCATCATCGATTGAATACCAAGATGGTGGAATCGGCGTTAGGAACCCTGACTCACTCCGATGTGGTCTATATGATTGTGGACAGTCAGGTTTTGCCGGGTCCTGGAGACCGACAGGTCCTGGAGCAGGTGACCTCGGCACATCAAGAGCGCCCATTTAAGGGGGTATTTTTATTATTAAATAAAGCCGATGCTGTCGCCAAATCCAGATTGCTCCCGCTCATCGATCAATACCGCACATGGTTTTCCTGGACAGACATTATTCCCATCTCTGCCAAGACTGGTGTGAATATTCTGCAATTAGTGGAATTAACCTTTGCCTGTCTGCCCACATGTCCTGAATTGATGTATGACGAGGATTTTTTAACCAACCAGCCGATGCGTCATATGGCCGCCGAGCTCATTCGTGAAAAAGTACTTGAACAGACATACGATGAATTGCCGTATGCTGTGGGTGTGTTGATCGAGGAATTTGAGGAAGAGCCAGGCCTGACAACGATTCGAGCCGTTATTCTTGTTGAAAAAACAAGTCAAAAAGGGATTGTGATTGGGAAAAAGGGCATGCGTCTCAGAGAGATTGGCCAAAGTGCACGGATAGAGATGGAGCGTCTATTCGGGATGAAAATTTATTTGCGGATGTGGGTGAAAGTGCAGGAAGGTTGGCGCGATAATGTGCAGGTGTTGAGCGAATTGGGATATGGATGAAAAATTGGTGTTAATTTCCTCAGTATTCGAGTCTAACGTGCAGACGTCGTACTCATAAGAGTTCTCATGCCGCTCTTAAGAACCCGCGCGATCATAATTCGAAGCCAACGTTGGGGTGATGCTGACAGAATTGTTACCCTGTATTCCTCCGATCTAGGGAAAATTCGAGCCACGGCTCGTGGTGCTCGCCGGATGATAACACGCTTCAGCGGAGTACTTGAGCCTTTTGGGATTGTTGATGCCACCTTATTCCAAAAAACCCCTGACGGTTTGGGGCAAATTAGTCAAATAGATCTAATCAAAAACTTTAAAGCGATACGAGAAGATTTGGGTGTGATGGCAGCTGCTGCCAAGATGGTACATATGGTGGAAATGATTACGGCGGACCGTGATCCCAATCCAGAAATGTATTCAGCGCTGGTATATGCTTTGGAAAACTTGTTACCTGACAGGGATCTGGCACTCACCACATTATTATTTCAAATTCATGTGCTGGGCTATACGGGTTTTCGCCCGCAAATTGATCGTTGCACTGCATGTGGAAACATTGCCTCTCCCCACATGCCTCAGTGGTTTTCTCCTCGATTGGGTGGGATGGTATGCAACGGTTGTGGTCAACGAGGGGTAGGGCGGTTATTGTCTATTTCAAGGGGCAGTTTGTCGTTTATTGAGCAGGCTAGACGTCTCCCTATGGCCAGTCTTTCTCGATTAAAGGCGATCGGAACGGTCAGGATTGAGGTGGAAGATGCTATTGAAGCCTATTTCCAGGCAGTCGTAGGAAAGGCTCTCCCAACATTTGAACAATGGGTTTCTTAATAGGCTCACCCATAAGGACAATCGGATATGACTTCTCAGGCATCACTTGAACCGACAGATATGGAATGGTTGGATAACGGGGTATTGGGTATTACGTGGAATGATGGGCATAAGGGGGTTTACCCGGTTCGATATTTGCGACAACATTGCCCCTGTGCGGCTTGCACGGACGAATGGACGGGTGAGTTGCGTCTTAAGCCAGACTCTATCCCACTTCTCATTTTATTACAGGATATAGAGCCGGTCGGGCGCTATGCCTTTCGATTTAAATGGAGTGATGGACATGATACCGGGCTGTATTCCTATACGGCACTGCGCCGCATGTGCCAATGCGAGATTTGCCAGCCCAATAAGCCCAGAAGCAAACAACTTCTCTAGATTTTTCCATTTTTCTCGTGATTTCATCCAGGTACTGTCATTGATATGCTGAAATACGGCCTCATGATTTTGAGGGTCTTTTCGAAAATGTCAAACGGGAGACCTGGAAGAATTGAGTGAAAAAATAGGGAGGGAACGAGTTTAGTCAACTAGGGCTTCCTGGAAAGAAAGAGAGACAGGTCGAATGGTGGTCAGTTGTTCCATCGCCTGATTGGCTTTACTAACGTAGAAGGCATATTGAGGTTCCGGGTAATTTTTCAGGATTTCCTGAAATGTGCGCAATGCCGTTGGCCAATCTGCTGACAATTGGGCGACTTCTGCGAGATGAATTGAGCAGGAGGCAGCCATGGCTCGTGGATCGACAGCCAGACGGGAACCTCTCGCCGTAGACCATTTTTTTAGAAATGCAGGGACAGGAATTGGAGAATCGTCCAGTGAGATCGGTTTCGGTGCTGAGGCTAACACATCAAGATTGGCTTGCATGTGCTGGATATCAGAGCCAGCTACACAGTGGTTATAGGCATCCCAAATCCCAAGGAAATCATGATCCTCCATGGCCAGTTCTCCAGTGGATTTTGGCTGAAGACCCTGACAGCCTATAACGGTGATCGAAAGTAGAATCAACAGGATATATTTGATACGTGCTGAAACAAGAAATTTGTGTTCCATATTTTAAATAATTCCTAAGAGTTCGTATTTCACAAAAAAGGCGAATTTATACTGATCTCTATAGAATAACGCAAAATTTATGCTAAAAAATAAATGTTAGAAATGTGAGTTTTTACCTTAAAAATACTAATAATGACAATAGATTGAGTGCTAAAGCGTATAAATATTACCACAATCTGTTGTTTTTTTAGCACACATGTAGTTTCATAGTGAGTTAATGTTTTGCATTAGATGGCAATGATTGAAAATATTTATTGAATTGATGAATTAATGGAATGGTTTAAGTTCGTATTCGGCGAACAGCTGCCTTGTATCTGGATGAAATGTGTAGCCTTTGCCTTGAATAATATCTTGGTTTCTGAATAGTGGAACGAGTTGCCCTGTGGAATGCAAATACAGACCTCGAAGAGGAACGGATCGTTTAGCATGGCGGATAAGGTGGCAGGGAATAGGCCTGATAGCTTGCAACCATTCGGCCAAATCTTGAGGATTCCCAATAGAGGCCGAGAGTAGGAGAAGTCGTGCTTGGGAGGGACATAAAATTATAGTTTCTTCCCATACCACTCCTCGTTCAGGATCGGCAAGATACTGGGATTCATCCAGAATGACTAACCCCAGGGTATTCAATCGTAAATCGATCTCTCCGCTGGCGGCATCATAGAATAAATTTCTCAAAATTTCGGTCGTCATCACCAGTAACGGGGCTTGGGCGTTATCCCTCCTGTCTCCGGTTAAAATCCCGACTTGATCCGGTCCAAAGAGTTGGGTGAATTCCATAAATTTTGTATTCGACAACGCTTTAAGTGGAGAGGTGTAAATCACCGTTTGGTTGAGGGCCATGGCCTGTCTGATCGCTTGTATGGCGACATACGTTTTTCCACTTCCCGTCGGAGCGCTCACGATGACATCTGAATGCGCCAGATGTTCCACCGCCTCGGTTTGCCAGGGATCCGGAACGAAGGGTTGAATCTCAGGAACTCCAATCCCGTCTAAGATTTGCTGAAGCGTAATCGATGGCTGAGAATGGCCGAAGTTCGGCTTCTTCCTATTCGATCGATTTTTTGCTTGAAAAGGCGAAGCGGGAAGTTGAGGGCGTGCTGCCGCGCGGGCTTCTTGTGCCGCCAGGCGTTCCTGGCGAGTGGTCAATATCTGTTGCAGTTCCGTTTCGATAACAAGAATCTGATCCGGTGGAAAGGCCAGGATTAATTCAACAAGCCGATGTTTTCCGAGACGAAAGTGGCGGTGGATGCGGCCTCTTGCCATGTGGTGCAAATATTTTACCGGTAAACTTTGAAGTTCACGTTTGAGATCATCATGATGCATGGCGTTATGCTCCCATTTGTGACTAGGGAAGTTCTTGCAGGACTTCCCGTCGCATGGTCACCATTGCGGAGTGGGCGATATCGGCCAAGCCGGGATGCGTGACCTTGAGTCCATATAATTGTGAGAGAAACTCCAAGGTTCTGGCTAATAGACGATAAACGTCCCCTTCGGCCATAGATGTGGAGCGAACCAGTGATGCCCAGGTGAGTTGAGGATTCCCGATCCAGCTTTCCACGAGTGCGGCGACATCTGAGCGTAACAAAGGTGGAGGTTCATAAGGGCTCAAGGAATCAGCTACGGCCCGCACCTGCGTCAACATGGTAGCCAGTCCAGATGGGAGGCGCATGTAGGATCCTGGACGATCATCGTCATGGGAAATACTCGCCATGACGCCCGCTAACAATCCTGGAGCAATGCCTGAGAAGGCCTCCATACGAATCAGTTCCGTTATGAGTAAGGAATGGTTAATACGAATGAGTCTAGCCCATTCCCCGTCTGGGGTAAGATGCGAGTTAGCGGTGATATATCCGAATTTGTGGAGTACGTCGGCTTTTTGTTGAAATCGGTGCCACAATCCATCACGGAGGGCTTGAATCGTTTTGGTCAATTGCTGGGATTTTTGGCGAAGTTTCGATGCCAACGGGAAGTCTTTCCTGCATGCCGAGTGGGACGGGCAGGTGGGACAGGGAAATTCCTCCGTTAGTATTTCTGCAAGGAGCGGATCGTCGGTTTCCGGAGTTTCCGGCAAAATGGGGACGGTTGGCAGACGCGCAGGCAATTGTGAAAGTTCTTTCTTGAGTTGAGAGAGAACCTGTGGCTGACACCAGGGAATAGTGCGAGAGGGCTGAAACTCGAACAGGCGGTCGTAGACTTGAGTGACCGAATGCGCAGGACATTCACCCAAGGTGCCTTTCGCCCGAATCACGGACAACATTGGCGCAAAGGTTCCACGGCTTCGATACTGACGGAGAATGATCGCCGGACCTTTTGGTAGTCCGATAAGGCGACCTGGAGTCAGAAATGGCAGACAGGCCGTCAAGAATGGCGTGTCGTTGGTTACGATAGGATGTCGGTGTGCTTTACGTCGGCGGGCAAGATCAAAGCCTTTCCATTGAGTGATCCAGTCGGCGCATTCCCTGGGTCCGTAGGGTGTCAATTGTTCCTTGATCTGATCAAGGTGGTCTTGATGGATACTGGATCGTTGATTCAGCTGAAATTGCGCAAAACTTTTTGCGAGTAGTCCCTCAATTTGATCCAGTGAATGGGCCTTTAACAGATTAAGCACCATGGGGTATGACACCACAAATTGACTGTCAATCGGTTCCGGATAGCCGGTGAGTCCTTTGCCCAGAATGTGTAAATCAATATAGGGAGAGGGAGTGATAACCACCACGCCCACCAAATCTTTTCCTCGGCGGCCACCGCGTCCGGCCAACTGTTGAATTTCGCTGATCGTCAGATCGGTGAAATCCTGTGATTTGCGGACGCTGGATTGGGTAATGACGACGGTTCGTGCCGGGAAGTCGACCCCGGCTGCCAAGGTTGTTGTGGCAAATACGGCATCCAATAAACCTTGGCGCATGAGCTCTTCAATCGCAATTTTCCAGGAAGGGAGATGTCCTGCGTGATGAGCTGCTACTCCAAATTCTTGCACAACAGGAATTAAAGGGTGATGCTGCACACTCGGGAAATCTTTGGTAAATTTCTGCAGAAAATCACGAATAGCCTCCGAGCGTTGAGTCGACATCCTGGCTGAACTGTGGGCGAAGGTATCAATGGCCTCATCGCAGGCCCGGCGAGACGTCAAAAAAACAATCGCCGGAGTCAAGCGATGCTGGCGAAGAACTTCTATGAGATCAACAGGATGAAGGGCCGGTGGCATGGATAGGGAAATTGTAACAGGAGTTGGTGGGTGGAATCACTAAAATGATACAGGTCGAATAAAAGAAAACGAACCATGCTCTTTGCCGTCATCATGGGTTGTGGAAGATGAGAAACCAGGAAGAACCGGTTGTTAAGGTCTGCCATATTGGGCCGATAAGGTTTTGTAAGATTATGGCCATTGAAGTCATTATACGTGGAATTCAGGGCGCCACCGTTGTAGATTTTCATGGTCGGTTAGATATGCATTCTCGATGGCACGTGAAGGCCATTATTAATCAATGTTGCCATACCGAACAAGAGCATCTGATTCTCAACCTCAAAGGCTTAACGTTTGTGGATAGTGCTGGGTTAGGTTTTCTGGTGTTGTGTTCCTATCAATTCAAGGAATTACGCCGCAAAATAAGTTGGATTCAACCACAAGGATGTGTCGGGGAGTTGCTTCAAAATCTCCAAATCCATGAACTTATCTCAGTGTGCCAGTCCGAACAGGACGCATTATCTGCAGTCTCTCCTTACTAATCCTCCTCATTCCGACGTATTCATGAGATGTTGGTGCTGAATCCACGGGATCCTAAGAACTAAGATGGTTAAGAGACACTCGGTTCTTGATCATTCAAGTCATTCTCCTTCCTCGTTGCTTCCCTAAAGGCTTTCCCCACACTTTTACCCTCTTGTAAATGGAAGATTGTTCTCTGGGTAAGCTTTAAGTGAATCACCAAAATTCTTCAAAATGATTATCCGCTGTTCTTTCGAAAGAAAGATTGTGACATCCTCTTGCCAGCATGGCATATAAAACGGCAAGATGATTTTTTGCCAGAACGTCTCAAGTAGCAGGGGTAAAAGAACAATAGCTTCTTTTCAACATGCTCAAAAGGCATTATTGCATCGGAAGAATAGATGGAAAAGGGTTTTTAAACATATGGGGCGGTGTGATCACACAAAATAATACTTGGCTCATGATCGTGTGAGACTGTATTTTGAATTACCAACCATTTGAAAAGTTTCGCCACATTCCCTTGAATTCAATAGCTCCAAACCGAGGGGTTGAGTACTTAAAGATAAGACTTCTTTAGGATTGAAGGTTCAATGTCCCCTAGAAGTGTGAGTGTGTTTAATTTCCAGTTAAGTTGTTTCCTGTGAGTCGGAAATCCGGATTGACTCTTAAGGACTAATAGGGGAGGAGATTTGGGTCATGGATGGGTATGGAGTCAGAAGACAGGAAAGAAACTATACCGCCCTATCCTTGGTGATGGTGGGTTTGATGTTGTGGGTTCTGTTGAGCGGACGGACGGTGGGTGCCTATCAGGAAGAGGTGGTTGTCCGCGAAGGGTCAATCAGTGGTGTTGTCCGATTTTCTGGAATGGTTCCAGCGCCCAAGACCCACAAAGTCACCATGGGAAGCAATCCAGAATTCTGTCAGACCATTGCGGATAAAAATGGGGTCATTGGCATTTCAGAAGTCCAAGTGTCCTCTAAGCAACAATTGGCGGATGTGGTCGTTTTCCTTCAAGAGGTTGAACGTGGAAAATCGGTGCCGAAAAAAGGACCGGTTGTGACGGTGGACCGCTGTCAATTTGTACCACGAGTTATCGGTGTCATGGAGGAACAAACCCTCAAGATTGCGATGCGCGATCCAATTGTACACCAGATTCGTGGGTGGGAGATGTTGGACAGGGGACGCCTACCCATGTTCCATTTCCCCGACATGGAGGAGGGAGGGGAGGCCACTGTTCCACTCAAAACACGGCGTAGCAGTATTATTAAACTGGAGTGTGACCAACACCGGTTCATGCAAGGTTGGCTGTTGCTGACAGCCAATCCGTATGTAACCGTATCCGACCATGATGGATTTTTTAGATTGACGAATGTTCCTGAAGGCACACATACGGTGGGGGCATGGCACCCGGTCTTGGGTTATCAAGAAGCCAAACTCACACTCATTTCTGGCCAAGAAAAGACGCTTGAGCTAACGTTCATGTCCGTATCGAAACCATAAGACCTCACGAGTTAATCGGACTAAGATCCGATTGGACAAACATTCCTCTAGATATGTCATCTTCCTTTAAAAATGATAGCCTGGGCTGACTTCATCTCTCTTTTGGCTGGGGTTTTTCCCTTTCGATAGCTGTCTATGGGTATCTCCTAGACTGGTATTGGACGAGGTATTAAATGCAAGCCTATGCATTCGGTCTGGGATAGTGGTTTGTGCACAAATAGTCAAGTCTAGAGGGAATTCCTGATGGTTCCCACCCCGAGTTTCCAGCTCATTGCAGTGAACATTTTCTCACTCAATGTTCCCAGCATTTCTTCAATTGAAATCCTTATTCATCACTCATATGATGGCGATGGTCTAAAAAATCATGGCCTGTGAATATATTTTTTTATTTTTGGTGCCTTTTCATAATGACGTTTTTCTCCCACCCGCTCGCGAGTGTGTTGGCCCTCTGAGATGAAAGATTCAAAGGCATTTATTTTTCTTTGTCTCGTCGGTTTTTGTAGTTTTGTCAGTTATGACATGGTTCGTCGACCGGCTTTGGCTTTGTTTGTGGAAAGCCTTGGAGCGGGTCCCTTTATTGTCGGCCTGTTGGTGGCGGTCTCGACCGTCACCGGGGTCGTACTCAAGCTTCCGATGGGATTGCTCTCAGACCAGATCAATCGAAAACGATTGATGTTTGGAGGAGTATTGGCCTTTGCGTTTCCACCCTTTCTTTATCCCTTCACCTCGGATCTCTGGACGTTAGGAATTCTCCGATTGTTTCATGGTTTAGCAACTGCGATGTTTACGCCGTTGGCCTTAGCAATGGTGGCCGAGCTCTTTGCAAAACGGCGAGGGGAAGCTTTTGGATGGTATACCTCGGCAACCCAGGGCGGTGGACTGCTGGGTCCGATGATTGGCGGAGCTATCGTGTATCAATTTGGATTCGCCCCCACGTTTTTCTTAGCTGGATTATTCGGGATGTTTGCCCTGGCCTTTTTCTGGATCATCCCTCAGGATCCAATACCCTTGCGGAGCCACCAATATTCCGTCCCGACCTTATGGAAGCAGATGTGTGCAGGCCTCCGTCGGGTCTGTCAGATTCCACCCATTCTCATCACAAGTAGCGTGGAAGCTGCCAAGATGATGGGAAACGGCACCTTGATGGCTTTTTTGCCGCTATATGGGTTGACAATCGGATTGAATGCCGCCGAAATCGGGGTCTTGTTTGGAGTCCAGGCGTTGACTTCATTTATTTCCAAACCGGTGATGGGACGAATTTCTGATCGTGGCGACAGGCAGCCTCTGATTTTTGGAGGACTTTGCTTATGCGGCCTTATGGTCATGTTTATTCCGCACATTGAGGGGTATGTTCTTTTATTGGCGGTGGCCGGAGCGTTTGGATTTGGTGAAGCGGTGGTGACCTCCTCGACCACTGCCCTGGTTGCTGATTATTCAGAAGGAAAAGATCTTGGGGCGGGTATGGGATTGCGGGGGACCATTATGGATATCGGACATGCTGGCGGACCGCTCCTCGCAGGCATACTTATCCATACCCTTGGCTATGGAGGCGGGTTTTTCTGTATTGGGTTTCTTTTATTGCTGACCGCGGCATTTTTCGGTGTCACGATGATAGGGAACAAAAAACCGATTGTGCTATAATGCATTTTTTCCTGAATAGCAGGCAAAGGAGTTGAACTCCATGAATGAAGAAATGGGAACCGGTGATTTCATCATCGGGATTGTGGCAGCCCTTGGGGTGTTGGTCTTGATTGTGGTTTTTGTCGTAGTCGCGAAAAAAGTTTTCTTTAATAAAAACATCGATATCTAATAACCAAGATGGTGGGATATGTTTAGCGGGATTATTGAGGAAATGGGTGCGATTCAGGCGATAGATAAAGGTTTGGCAGGTGCAAAGTTTTCCATTTTGGCCTCACAGATTTTAGAAGATCTCAAGCTGGGTGATAGTATTAGTGTGGCCGGTGCCTGCTTAACGGCAAGTCAAGTGGGTGACCTAGGCTTTTCGGTGGACGTGTCGACTGAAACATTGAATTGCACAACGTTAGGATCCATCACCGTCGGAACCCCGGTCAATTTGGAGCGTGCGATGAAACTGAATGCCAGGATGGGTGGGCATCTGGTCACAGGCCATGTCGATGGGATTGGTCTCTTGCGTGCTCGACAACAAGATGGAAATTCGATTCAACTCACCATTGAAGCTCCAGAGGAAATTATCCGCTATTGCGTGGCAAAAGGCTCGATTACCGTGGATGGGATTAGTTTAACAATCAATGCCGTCTCGGATCGTTCTATTGCCATAGCCATCATTCCGCATACCGCCAAGGTAACCACCATAGGCCTCAAGCAAATAGGAGATCCCGTCAATTTGGAATCCGACTTGATTGGGAAATATGTTGAACGCTTGTTGCAATCAAGCGGGGTGCTTCCGGCAAAGCCCGCCCCAATGATTAATCGAGAGTATCTTGAAAAACGCGGCCTGCTATAAGGTTCGTTCATCTTTGATGTCACACAATCTTCCACAAAACCCCAAACATCCCCTTTGGCGTTTGTTTGCAGTCGTCACCCTCTTTGTTATCGTAATTCCCGCAACCCTATGGGGAATCGTTCAACTCTACGAAATCATTTGCGCCTGGTGCGGCTGCTGTAGTGCCATCGATCGTCCACGAACCAGGTAGATTCCCACCTAGAAATTTACTGAAATCTTCAATGATGAGGAGAACGGGTTATTCTCCTTATGTATTCAAGCAAATTATACAATCCCAAAGATTTCTTTTTAACCCTTATCCTCGCTGGTGGGGTTTTTACGTTTGACCTCCTGCTTCCACGAGGATTTGCGGAAGAAATGTTGTACACGGGAGTGGTGTTCTTTGCGACCCAACGGTTGCCCCGAAGGTTGGTATATGTTGTGGCTATTGGATGCACTGCCCTTACGGTCATAGGGTTTGCCCTCACATTTTTCACCTTGGGGGGGGCACCGTCATCATTATTGAGTTGGCCATTCCGGTTTCCAATTACGAACAGAGCCTTTTGTATTGCGGCCATTTGGGCAATTACTCTCTTGGCTCTCCAACGAAGGCGGGCTCTAGAAGCCCTTCGAACGAGTGAGGATCGATTTGGCTTGGTCGCCGAAAGCATCCAGGATTATGGAATTGTAATGCTGGATCAGGAGGGGAACGTCGCCAGTTGGAATGCCGGTGCGGCACATATTTTCGGCTATCCCGCGGAAGATGTGTTGGGTCGGCCACATTCTCTGTTATATCCAGATTTCGCTATTGACCCCGGCGAACCAACGAATATTTTGAATGAGGCCAGGGCTTCGGGCAGTGTCATGAAGGAGCAATGGTTGGTGCGCAAGAACGGGTCGAGGTTTTGGGGCCATGTGGGAATTACCGTCTTACGTGATGAACATGATCAACTGCATGGGTTTGCCACGGTGATGGGGGATCTCACCAAACGAAAGCAAGAAGAAGATGTGATTCGAGCCCTGCTTCGTCTAAGTGAAAAATTAAATTCCACTTTTGTCCTGGAACGGCTTTTGGACGAATTGGTGACAGAAGCCATTCAACTGGTTCAGGCACAAGCCGGGTTTGCCGGGTTGGTCTCGGGGGAAACGTTGACATGTGAGAAATACATTCAAGGTCAGACAAGGGAACGCTGTCATCGTTCGTGGTCTCCTGGACAGGGATTACCCGGCTGGCTTCTCCTGCATAAGACGGCCTATCTCACGAATCGAGCGCAGGAGGACCGACAGATTGATCGGGATTTTCGTCAAGCATTTGATATTCACTCAGCCTTAAGCATTCCAATTCTTGATGCCAAGGATACTCTTTTGGGATGCATTGAAGTACATAATAAAAAGGATGTGAACGGCTTTTCGCGTTTTGATCAGCAAACGATGTTTGGGGTTTCCCAGGTGGCCTCAATTGCCATTCAGAATGCTCTGGCTTACCAAAAGCTTCAAGAAGCTAAAGCGCTTCATAGCCAACTATTGGACAAAATCATGACGGCTCAGGAAGACGAACGGCGTCGGATTAGTCGCGAACTACATGATGAAATTGGTCAATCTCTGACTTCTCTTCTGGTCGGACTCCGTGCGGCTGAGGATGATGTACGTTCAGATGGAATGGGAGCACGGGTACACGAACTACGAAAGATTACGAGTACGACACTACAGGAGGTTCAGCGGCTAGCAAAAGGTCTCCGTCCCAGCGTGTTGGATGATTTTGGACTGGAGGAAGCTATCGCCCGCTATGGAGCCGAATTTAGTTCAACGTATGGCATAGAGGTGGATGTGGCTCAAAATTGGCAAAGTAAAGTCCGTCTTTCTCCCGGACTGGAGACCGCCCTCTATCGAATCGTTCAGGAGGCACTGACGAATATAGGAAAATATGCGAAGGCCACCACCGTGTCTATACTTCTGCAGCAAAACCCCTCACAGATTCAACTTATTGTGGAAGATAATGGTCAAGGCTTTGATACACACGCCATTGCTCGGAAGGCTGCGGCGGGCGCGCATCTTGGCCTACATGGGATGCGGGAACGAACGCTATTACTCAATGGTTCGATTTCCATTGAATCATCTGTGGGAACCGGAACCACCATTTATGTCAACATCCCTTTAAAAGGAGAGAGGCATTGAAGATCCGGATCTTTATCGTCGATGACCACGCCGTCCTACGATCAGGTTTGCGTCTGTTGATCAATGGGCAGCCCGACATGGAAGTGGTTGGTGAAGCGGGGGAAGCCGCTTCCGCTCTTGAGGCCGTTCAAGACCTGTTGCCGAATGTCATATTAATGGATCTGGCCATGCATGGGCATATGCATATTGACACCATCGACAAACTGAGAAAATGTTGTCCTTCCGGATATATTCTTGTTCTGACCATGCACACTGAAAGTGGCTACGTTCGCGGTTCACTGGGTGCCGGGGCTTCCGGGTATGTCGTCAAGAGTGCGGCAGACACGGAATTACTAACGGCGATCCGTACTGTTGCCCAAGGAAAGCTCTTTCTTGATTGGACTGTAGGGAAGGGGGCAGGGCAGGATCTCCCAGGTGCTCCGAAGAAAAGGATGGCCCACAAGGCTCCGGGATTGCTAGGACAACTCAGTCCGAGAGAGCGTGAGATTTTCCGTTTGGTCGCACAAGGGTTTACCAATCAACAAATCGCCGATCAATTGGGGATCAGTATTAAATCAGTTGAAACATACCGTGCAAGGGTTATGGAAAAACTCGGTCTTCGTAGTCGTGCCGACTTGGTTCAGTTCGCTCTGAGTTGTGGTGTGCTGACTTCTGGAAATCCCCTTCTCTAATCACTCAACCCTTCCCGTGATTAAAAAATAATCGAATTGGTTGGGTGCATCACCCCTCTTTGTCAGGTTTTCCCCTCTGCCATTTCATCCTGATTCTCGTTATTTTATTCACATTAAGAGTTCAAAACTAGACATTGTAGTTCTTACGTTTCCCGATTATTGGGATGCAGTTGGTAAAAGAGGGGGCAAGATAGCCTCCTATTTGCAGGTCAATTCTTTTTAATTACCCAAAATTCTCTTCACATTATGGATTTCAAAGAAAACCCACCGTTTAGATAACCATCTTTTCCTTTTCAGATCCGTCAAGAGACGAAATGCCCCAAGAGGCAAGTCGCTTTATTGTGGCAGGGAATGGTTTCGAGGAAGGTTATCCTTTTTAAGGAGTGAGAGAGACGATGCCCATCATTCATGGACTTCATTTCAATAACCTTCGAGGAGATATCTACGGTGGCGTGGTGGCGGCGGTCGTCGCACTTCCCTTAGCCTTGGCTTTTGGAGTGGCCTCAGGTGCCGGGGCCATTGCCGGACTATATGGCGCTATCTTTGTCGGGTTGTTCGCATCCTTATTCGGGGGAACTCCTGCGCAATGTTCCGGTCCCACCGGTCCCATGACAGTGGTCATGGCAGGAATTCTGATTCAATTCTCTGAAAATCCCGCTATGGCCTTTACGGTAGTCATGATGGGTGGGGGGTTACAAATTCTTTTCGGGCTGCTCGGATTTGGACATTATATTGCCCTCGTCCCCTATCCGGTGATTTCAGGATTCATGAGCGGGATTGGATGTATTATTCTTATTTTGCAGGTTGGACCGCTTGTCGGATTCGAGGCCAAATCTGAGGGAATTTTTGCCAATCTTGTGGCCATTCCTGAATTTGTATCAAATCCTCTCCCCCAGGCAACAATTCTGGGTCTCTTAACTATTGCAATCATGTATCTGACACCAGTACGAATGAGTCGAATCATTCCTCCCCAACTTCTGGCCCTATGTGTCGGGACCCTGGGTGCCTATGCCTTTTTCCCTCAAGCGCCAGTGATTGGAAATGTTCCTGTAGGTTTTCCATCTTTTATGATCCCTGATGTGGAACCTGGTGTATTTCTCCTGATGGCAGAAGGAGCGGTGGTGCTAGCTCTCCTTGGGAGTATCGATAGTCTGCTCACCTCATTGGTGTGTGACAACATGACTCGTAGCCAACATGATTCAAATCAGGAATTAATTGGTCAGGGAATTGGCAATATGGTGGCCGGCATTTTTGGGGGCCTTCCGGGAGCAGGCGCGACGATGCGGTCTGTGGCCAATATTCGAAGTGGGGGCCGGACGCCCATTTCGGGAATGCTCATGGCGTTGGTATTGTTAGCCACATTACTGGGGCTGGGACCGTTAGCGGAACAGATTCCTTTGCCCGTGTTAGCCGGCATTTTATTTAAAGTGGGATTGGATATTATTGATTGGAGGTTTCTCCGGCACCTGGTCAAAGCACCACGAACCGATGTGCTGATCATGGGCGTGGTGTTGGTTATTACAGTTCTGGTGGATTTAATCACGGCTGTTGGCGTGGGAATCGTACTGGCGAGTCTCTTGTTTGTGAAGCGCATGGCCGACCTTGAATTGGCGAACTTGCGGGTCATCAGTGAGCCCACTCAGGAGATTCCCTTTCATCCTGAAGAAAAGTCCATTCTTGAACGCAATAATGGGCGAATCGTCCTGATTCATGTCAATGGTCCGATGAGTTTTGGATCGGCAAAAACTATGGTAAGACGGCTGGAGTCGCTAAATGGCTTCAACAACTTTACCCATGTCGTCCTCGATTTGTCGGATGTCTCGGCCATTGACGGAACTGCCGCTCTTGCGGTTGAGGATATGCTTCGCATGGTTCAGGCTCATCGCCAGAATCTATACTTCGTTGGGATTAAACCGGCAGTACTTAAGGTCCTGGAAGGGTTGGGAGTCTTGGATCATATTGGTCCTGAGCAGCGGTATGACCTTCGATTGGATGCATTGCGTCATGCCCATCAAGGAAATAAATTTTCACTGCCCGATGAACTCTCCGGAGCGCAATCGACATGATCAAATCCACTTGTATTCCCCGTCGTGTTGAAACGTCTTGATTGCGGATGCGAGCGTCAGGATTCTGTTCGAATGCTTTTGCCCGGGATTCTAGAGGTTTTTGGGATTATCATTTTGGGCGTCGGTTTCCCTACCCCAATGGAAAAGGGGTTTCCTGCCGGAGTTACCTGAATGTCTAACGGCGAAATAAATATCCCCGTGGCAAGACCACGGGGTATTAGAAGAGAGTTAACTGTCGTAGGTCTTCTCGCGGCTCCCCTTGCTTTTGCACATATAGTTCGACTACCTGCCAATTCCCTCCCTCACCCACGGTCCCGACATCATAACCATCAGACCAAAATTCCCCACCCCATAACTCCTTCTTCAATGCCGGTTTCCGCCGAAACAATTCGCGCCCTGTAATACTCTTGAACAGTCGCACAATTTGTCCCGGGGCAATCTTCGGATGAGCGGAACACAACAGATGAATATGGTTCCGGTCACAGCCCAACTGCTCAAACTCTATGTCGTAACGCTCGGCAAGTCCCCGCGCTACATCCACAATGATTTCTACAACATCGTCCGCCAATAAGGCCTTGCGGTATTTCACGGGGAAGACGATGTGGTAGTGAATCTGCCAGACACAATGACTGGCTTGCTGAACGGTCCTTTCGCTCACCCAGCCATTGTTAGGAAATCAGATCCCCGTGGCAAGACCACGGGGAATATCAAGTTCAATACTAGCAAATAGAAACTTTTGACTCTGGAAACCGGTACAATCTTCTTTCCTTTTCCTGAAATGATCCGAGCCCAAGCAGCAGCGGACCAAATCGCCCGATGAACATGCAGAGAATAATAACGAACTTACCAACACTTGTCAGTGATGCCGAGAGGCTTAGCACGCCGCCATTGCCTACGGAATATCCGGTTGTTCCCAGGGCCGACGCAACCTCAAAGAGGAGAGAGAGAAATGGATGGGTTTCAACCATGGATAAGAGGTGCGTAAATACGGTCAGCAGAAACATGGCAAGAATTGCTAATGCCAGGGCCCGATGAACGACCAACGTAGGCACCCGGCACCAAAAAAAGTTGACGTCTTCACGATGCCGCAAGGTGGTCCACACAAACATCCCAATAATCCCGAACGTGGTGGTTTTGATTCCACCAGCGGTCCCTCCCGGTGACCCGCCGATGAACATGAAAATGACAATGAGGTAGAGAGAAGAATTACCCAATTGACTCAAATCTACAGTATTGAAACCTGCCGTCCTGGCAGAAATTGCATGAAAGGTCCCCACCAGGACTTTATCGATTATCGGTAAATCTCCCAGGGTTTTGGGGTTATTCCATTCAAGTAGTAAGAGACTCAACGCTCCTCCGACAATCAGAAAGGCGGTCATGACAAGTACCAGCTTGGAATGGGCCTGAAGGCGGTGACGTTCGCCTCGAAAAATTTGTGCTACGTCAAGTAAGACAATAAATCCCAATCCTCCCAGAATAATCAATATCGGCACGATCAGATTCACCATAAGATCGGTCTGATAGGCGATTAAATTTGTTGAAAATGAGGAAAATCCGGCGTTATTGAAGGCGGATATTGCTTGAAAGGCTCCATGGTAGAAGGCCTGACCAATCGGGTAATCTTGAAGAAATCGAATACTTAAAAACATGGCACCTAACAGTTCGAGCATAAACGTCCACAAGACAATGGTCTTTATAAATGGAATTAATCCCTGCAAGTTGAGGGAACTTAAGGCTTCCGCCATCATCAGCCGATCCCTCAGTCCTATTTGACGACCTATCGTCAGAAGCAGCATGGTGACAAGCGTCGCATACCCAAGTCCACCGATTTGAATGAGAATGAGAACAATCGTTTGGCCAAACACCGTAAAATCCTTGGCGGTGTCGGCTACGATTAGGCCTGTGACGCAAACGGCTGATGTGGCAGTAAATAGGGCGTCAATGATCGACAATGGCTTTGAAGACGGTGTCGCCCATGGAAGCAGTAGGAGAATAGTGCCTATCAAAATGGCAGCCGCTCCCCCTAATACCACAATCGTACCTGGCGAGAGTCGATGAAGCTTGAGAAACCAGGGGAGAGAGTATCGAGTCACAGGGACTCGCAGAGACGAACGAAAGCCGTCGGAGGCAGTTTTCACGTGATAAGGAATACGTTAAAAAGTCCGACCCATTCGTTTTGACGAACGAAGAGGACAAGACCGCAAGACCGCAAGACCGCAATAGGTATGGAACATTATACGCCAAACTGAAAACGAATCAAATCGCATCAATGAGGGAAGAATCCTGCCAGGGCCTGAAGATTTCCTCTCCGTGGGTGAACGGTTGCCTCAGTCTGCCATTTGAAAAGAGTTAAACGAGGATGTTTGGAAAAATTCTTATGAACTGCACAAAGGCAATGGAAAAGTTTCCAGAAAGAGATGCGGGAAAGACCGTTGAAAGGTTTGACTCAGATGAAGTCTGTACTTTTTCCCAGGTGTTGGCTACTATTTTCACTTGAGAATATACCCATCCATTCCCACCATATCTTTCTTCTGCAGTTTTTGTGCTGACCGCATTTAGTCAGGTATTCGATCCTTTATTTCACTTTTTGATGGTGGGCAGGGCAGCCATTCGGAAACGGCCGCGGTGCATGGCCTTGCTCACAACATGAAGAACCTTTCTGTTGAAAAATTCATTCAGGTCGGATATCGCTATGTGACGAAATCGCAAGGTCGAGTCCAAGCGGTCGTTGCAATACTTGCCTTCGTCACATCTGGATTGGTTAGTCATGCTAGCAGGGTTTTTGAACAAACTGACGGGATCGGCCTGCCCCATTCCTTCAATTAGGAGCTGCAGAAGAGATTGTGTCAGAACGATTCTTCATCTCTTCATAAAAACAGCGCATTCCTCCCCCTCAGCAAGCTGAGGGAGAGCTTCACTCTTTTTCTACCTAATCATGCTTTCCTGGGGAAGTGCATCTTCAGCCTGACGTATATTCTTAATCCATTAAGTGACACCGTCAGAACGTGGTATACCCAACCACACGCTACACGGGGCGGTCTCACGCCAGCTTCATAATCTGAAGAAGAAGAACGGAATAATCTGGATACCTAATGCTCATGGAGAAGTTCTTCACTCTAGGGCGAAACGATGACAGCGGTTTAATTCAGCCTTATCCTTCCGTAGAAAGGCTCTCACACTTCACCACCTTCTGTTTACGTTCATGGCATTTTAATTTGCGTGTCGTATTCTTAGGTGTGAACCTTATGTGGAGGTGTAAGCTTCCCGTATGGTCAAACAACTTCAAACCCACCGATGAACTATGGGGCAAAGCAATCCCCTGAATCCCAGAAGCAGAGCTCAAAACAGGTTTTTCCCAGAACAGGGTGCTTATGCGAATGACCTAAGTCATTGATTTTATTGGTGGGCCATGCCGGGGGGCGAACCTGTGGACCGTTGATTAAGAGGAGTCCTGAATTTGCAAAGTAAAACTTGAGAAACAATGAGTTTCGTCATGCCCTCAGAGCTAATGGCCCAGATAAGCCGATTTCGTGGATATCACCACGTGGCTCTCACGTGAAAGCCAAACCGAATCAAGCGCTTGCGGGGTCGATCAAGCCATGGGATGTCACATCGTGAACGTGGTTATCAGTTTTCAACATATATAGAGGTGAAAACTGATAACCAAATCCTTCTTTCCTGCGGTGGGCTCACTCGCTGCCACATCTCAGTCACAATGGGCGTGGTTCCCAACGAGGTTGTTGGATATCAGATTTCATGTATATAGGTCGTGAAATCTGATATCCAAATGTTGTGGCTGATAAGGACAGCCAAACACACTTCATGTTTGTCCATATCTCAGCCATTGAAAGAGCATGCCAAGGAAGAAAAAAGCCCCACGATCTGTTTTAACCACAAATACGTGGGGCTTACAACGAAAGATTTTTCTTTAGTCCCTAACCTTACACGTTGCATTCATAATTCCACTAGGTGTGCCCAACCCCATGGTAATATCACTTTCGATTGGGTCATCTGCTCCAATGGAGATACAACACTGGTCAGTACGGTTGAATATAAGAGCCTCGGATAAAGGAAGTGTGTGATTCCCTTTACAAGTGCAATTAATGTTACCGTTTTTTGCAAACGTACATTTGGCAATCCCGCTACCACTAAGGAAGTCAGTTCCCCCGATTCCCACAGTACATGTACCATCTCCATCTACGGAAACGAAATAGTCAATCCAGTGATCACACGCCACCTGCGCGTTCGCATCATCGGTGAAAACAGAAAAGCCCCCTCCTGGGGTCAGTGTAAAAATTAAAATTAATGATACGGAAACTCCACTGAAGTAAGATTTAATTCTCTTCACTTTAATACCTCCTTGCAATAAGTATTTATGCAATAATAAAAACAAAAATTTTAGATTTGACTTCCCCTTTTATCTCGTTTAACCATTGAATGTCGTCAGGACAATTGGGACACCGGGCTTAAGAACCTAAGGTGGTGTTTCAGCTCTGTGTGTTAATGTTAAGCAGTTCTCCTCTCGAAGTACAACTGTTTTCTCAGTCTCAACGTCTTCTCCTTGATGTTGCGCCGGTGGTCGAGGATTGATTGACCTCTTCCCAACCAAACTGTTTCGTTTCAGAACAAGTTGGACAAATAAGGGGCTAGGATTCAACCAGAATGGGCTTTTGAGCACTTCACAATAAGCAAAAGTAGCCTTCAGAGACTTCTCTGGTTTCTCCAGCTACTGGTCTTCCCCCAGTTTTGTGGATGGGTTAGGTAAGAGTTTTTGATCCCTGTTTTGCATAGGCTTCAGGCGATAATCCTTTGGTATACGAGTGTTGTCGTTGCCGATTATAAAACCGTTCAATATAGTCAAAGATATCCGAGCGGGCTTCTGCTCGCGTCCGATAGCGGCGACGGTGCACTCGTTCTCGCTTCAATAACCCAAAGAAACTTTCGGCCACAGCATTGCCATAACAATTGCCCACTCCGCTC
>JAGQKG010000159.1 GCA_020430245.1 Nitrospira sp. | reverse complement strand
GTTGGGAGCAAGCAATCCAGTCCACCACAATTTCCTCTCACTCTATCATGTTAGGCGATGACATTTATCTCATTACCGGTCTTGCCCTTTCTTCGGATATAATTCCACCGGTGATGGGAAAAATAATCGAGATCTTCCAAAAGGACTTCGCATATATTAAAAAAATTGCAGCGAGAGTCTCTACAAAATCTGGACAAACAAAGAAGGACGTTCAAATGTATCGATGGTGCGTCGACTGGGGCAAAGGGTGGGGGAACAATTTTTTCGAACAGGATTGAGCCGAATAGTTCTGCCACAGTTGTCCTCAATGGGGATGTTTCCTATTCCCATCCTGCTGTCCTGAGGTTTTCGGCAACATAAGAAGTTTGTTTATAAAGGAATTGACTTGCATGTTTGATGAAATTATTGCAAAGAACAATTCTGGTTTCTTTTATGATTACGGGCGCCCATACATTTATTCTTTTGACTATATTGATGTGGTCTTTTTCATTTGTCTTGATAATTGCATCGTTGTGGATGATTTTATTTCGTAGCGTATTGAGATCTTTGATTTTTTGCCATGAGGCTGGCTCAAATGGCTCCTCTATTCCCACTACTTTATGGAGGTAGGTATGGGCACGTCTAATTCCTTTATCCTTCAGGTCTGAGAGCTTTTCACTATTTGGGTGGTCCTTTTCTAATTCGTGGCAAGCTTCGGTCAATGCGTACTCGAACTGTTTATAGAGTGTAATGAACATGGAATAACGAACTGTGTTTGGATATAGAGTGGCCAAAGCCCATGAATTGAGATCTTCTCTCGCACTTCTTTGTCCTAGGGAATTGATCGTATTTGAAAATTGGTTAATTTCGGATATCAAGTATTCTTCGAGTTTGTCGGAAAGGTGTTGGTAGTGTTCGCAAAGAAATTGGTGCATTGAAAACCAGCGGATAGGGTCCCCATTTTTCACTTTTTTGCCTTGATGTTGTTCCGAAAATTTATTAGGAATAGAAACTAATCATTTCATCTTAATCGAAAAAATTATGGGGATAAAGAGTCTATCACGTCCTAGATTTGAAGCTTTGTGCTTTATGCGGCATCCCGTTGTTAAGTTCATCGGAGAAGAACGGTATTGGTATTCAGATGCTGAGGAAAACGTTTTAGGAGTGGTAGTTTTTGATAGGTGTGACGAGGATTGGTTGTATGTAATTCTTGGAAGGGACGAAAGGGCTAGATTTCGCGCCATTGATCAGGAAATCAACTTTAATACTGATACCGAAGCTCGCAATGCACTGCACAAAAAGATAGTGGAATACAGCCAGGCTGGCAAAAATGTATTTTCCCAAGGTCTTGAACGAAAGTTCCAAAAAACTTTCCTTATATTTAAGCCGTTAGTTGCAAGAAATCGGTTACATCCTGATTTTTTAATTCTTCTAGAATCATCAGGCTACTCTCCCGCACGTCAAATAATTACGGAGATTGCATATACCTTCAAGGATCCAGATGGAAACTATATACAGCAATTTCAATCCAATGGTTTTGACGCAAGATTATGGGAGTTGTACTTATATGCAACTTTACACGAATTAGATTTCGATATAGATCGAACCTATAAGGCGCCTGACTATGTCTGTTCAAAATTTGACAAAAAAGTTATTGTCGAAGCAACAACTGTAAACTCACCATGGCAAAAAGAGGCTACGACTTTAGAAATGCTAAAGACAAAAGAATTGGAGGACTTTGTTGTCATTAAGTTTGGAAGCGCACTGTATTCTAAGATGAAGAAACGATACTGGGAGCGAGATCACGTAAAAGGCCACTCGTTCGTTATTGCGGTGGCTGATTTAAGAAGGCCAGAAAAATTAAGTTTTTGTGCTCCTTTGCTTATGCAATATCTTTATGGGATGCAACAGCAAGAGGAACTTGATCGTATTACTTATTGCCAAATCAAAGAGCACGTCTGGGGGAAAAAGAAAATACCTTCTGGATTCTTTAATCAACCAGATTCCGAGAATGTTTCAGCCATCCTCTTCAGCGATAGCGGAACCATTGCCAAGTTCAATCGTATGGGGAAGGTCGCAGAGTTTGGTGATCCTTCTGTGATTATGGCAAGAGTCGGAGAGAGATATGATATGCCTCAGAGTGCGGCACCTACGCCATTTCGTAGTATAGTTGAACCAGGAAAGTACAATGAAGCTTGGGCCGAGGGAATTTGGATTTTCCATAACCCTAAGGCAAAGATTCCCATAGATAAGGAGCTCTTTCCTAATGTAGCCCATGTCTGTCTGGAGAACGGTGAATTTATGATTTATCTCGCAGATGCTTTTCCCACTTGGTCAAAGACTTTGATATTCAGTTCGGAAGCCGAGGCCGACAAATTCAGGGCAACCGTATTTAGGTAAAATTATAACCATATTAGCTAACGAAAAATGCCCACGAGTGAGAAACTCGCTGAGGTTAAGGTGACACAAACCATGATGAAGACCCACGGATTTTCAGATCCGAGGATGCGACCGAAATTGATTCCCCAGAAGACCTGTCACCAAGGTAATGGATCCCTGCACTGTGAGGGACTGATTTCAGAAAACGAGCAGGTCGGTGTGTCAGGGTAATTGATCGGTGAATTTGGACCAGGTGGTCTCACCGTGGATGGCTCCTGATTCGGTTATCCCGATTTCCATGCGGGACTGAAACGGGGTTGTGCCGGAAATCGCGGTGCATCTGCCGGTTCCCTGCATCCAGGTGAATTTCCATTACACGTCTCCGCCAGGTTTTTGCAGGACAACCCGAAATGGATGACTTTGTGTGTAACGGGGTGGGCATCGTGCACGTTTCAAATGAATCAGGGGCCTTGGTTTTTGGCTCAATATTCATCGACATCTGACAACGGATCTGTACCCGATTAAAGAGCCCTGGCGATTCCTCTAACGGAGGACGTTGTTCAAGTATGCCGTTTACCTCTCGATGGAAAAATTTCCGGTAGTTTTCCATTTCGAACATATTGCCTTTGCCCGACCAGTGAGCAATCACATCCTATCCGACAATCGTTGCACTTCAACCCGATTCAGCGAATCCGGGGAACAAGAGCAGGCTGATGCAACCAAATCTTAAGAATATCATGCTTAATTCCAATCCTGTTAGCAGGCTAAAACCGGCAGACAGTTTTTGTAGTCCAGAGATCCTTTAGCTGGAGCTGAAATAGACGATGGTGAGGGTGCACGGTTAAGAGACACTAACACAAAAATGTAAGACTTATGTTTTTCTCAGGCACACCAGGATATTTTGGCCCCTCAAATTGACTAGATCTACAGCGCTGCTCTTTAAGGTCTTACAAAAGGTCTGGATCGCATTGAGCATTATATTGAAAAACCCAGGGTTTTATAGAGTACCCATTTCTGAATTTTACCTTTATTAATACGTTAACAAGTGCCGGGTTTAATTTCGAAGCCGTTAGGAAAGGCAGGCTGCTCATGGAACAATTTCCCTTTTGTCCTACACTGGCAGCCCCTCTGAATAGATCGGAGGTCGCATCTTCCAGGAAGTCCAAATCTCAATGGAGTACAAAAGAAAATTGTCAATGTTTAATGATTGTGGGGAATGATTCTGCGGCAGTGGGAATGTTGAAAGAGGCGCTGGGGTAATGGGGATACGATATCGTAATGGCAAGGAATGGATGGAAAGCCTTGGTGCTGGCAGGTTGTCGTCCGGTGGATGGAATGCTTGTTGATATGGATATGCCCATTATGGACGGGCGGACCATGCTTCGTGAATTGCGATGGTTGGGGTATCAGATGCCGGTGCTGATGATGTCAAACGAGTCGGACGAAGAGGTTCATCGTCAACTGTTGATGGAAGGAGCCCAAGGCTTCTTTTTGAAACCACCTCATCTCCAATCTCTCCAGCAAACTTGTAGACAAGTATTTGCTAAGTAAGGCGTTAAGGAATATGCCGCTTCTTATTTTCCCCCTGGCTCGAACAAGTAATAAAGGAGTCTCGGTAACGTGTTCCAGTTCCATTGCTGACTTCAATGCGAGGAGATGTCACTGGTAGTGCACCCTGAAAGCTGGCGGACATGAGGGCTATGCGGGTGCCAAAGAAAAGGTCTTGTGGGCACAAACCATGATCTGGCCTGGTCTTCTCGGGAGGTCAAACTTCTTAAGTGTTGTAATTCGCTTAAAATAGGTGTGGGGTTTTTTCTGACCATTCGTAAAGATTAAGAGGGCTTCCCTCTCTATCTGGATCAGCAGGATGCTGTTTTGGAATGGGGTGGACTCTGCCTAAAGGTTTCTCTCATTGCCAAATGGAAGAGTTCATTTTGTTCCCATTGCCTTCGGTTACTAACACCATAAGCAGTGTTTAACGGCTTATTCTCGAGGTTTCCACCAAGGGAGTTATCGCTCTAAACAGGGACGAGTAATGAATGGGATTTTTAACTTTCGGACTGCTCCCTCCCGAATATAATCGATCATTCCACAATTAGTTGTGTATGTCTGATGTCTGCCGGACCATTTTCTTCAGTCCCTGGGATGGTTCCCACCCAAAGATTGTATGATTTCCCCTATTGTTTTTGTGTCTTTTAATACATCCGATCTTTTGTGAACTTAATGGGTAGGAATGCCCAATCTCATATATTTTATGGAAACAACATGAAATATAAGGGATTTTCTACTCGAGCTTCACCCCAGTGTTTTTGGCCTGTATTTTGCTTTTCTGTTATTTAATTAAGTCAGAAGTTCTTTTGTTCCTCCAATCATTTTTGTATTTGTTCATCCCCTACCAACTTTTTACCCAATGGTTTCCTGTTTGAAACCGGTTTGAAAGAGGTCCTTCCATGAACCATCTATCTTCATCCCCTCCATTGGCAAAAGATTTAATGGACTCCAAAGCCTTACCACTTAGAAGGGGGAAATTCGAGAACGATCTGGCGTTGCAATTCCTCTCAGGACAATATTGTGGATGGCCCGTAGTTGATTCAGCACGAAAAATTCTTGGGATCGTATCGGACTTTCGCCTGTTCGAGGCCGTTTCACGTTTGCATTCGCTGGATGATCTTAGAGTGGAAGACACGATGACCATGCCGGTGTATGTGCATGAGGATGAATCGCTTGATAAGGTGTTGGATGTCATGACCGAAAAACATGTCCAGAGAATGCCTGTCGTGCGCAATCATAATCTTGTGGGAGTCATCTCCCGGGCAAGGGTATTACAGCATTGTCTTTCGTTATCCTCGGCTTTTTCTCGATCTGCCTCGTTGTGCCCGTGGTGTGAACGCGTGCAGGATCCCTCTGCCGCGCAGGTTGCCACGAAAGAAGGGCGGAACTTGGCGACGTTTTTGTCTGTGGACCATCTCAAATTTTCTGAGATCGATCTAGTGAATACGTATTGCCCAACTTGTGTCCAAACCCTTCGGGAACTCAATTCCACATCCAGAAGCCTGTCTTCTGATAAGATGGGGACCCAGGAAATCCGACCACGTTTGTTGGTCGTCGATGACGATCCTTCAGTTGCCGGACTATTAACGCAGACCCTTCAAGAATGGGGATATGAGGTCCTTGTTGCAAGAAATGGGTGGGAAGGTCTGGCTGTGGCTAGCCGCCAAACGGTGGATGGCATTCTATTGGATTTGGATATGCCTATTATGGATGGGCGAACCATGCTGGATGAATTACGATGGTTGGGACATCAAATGCCGGTGCTGATGATGTCCGGCGCATCGGACGAACGAGCCCTTCGGCAACTCCTACAGGAAGGTGCTCAAGGGTTTTTTGTGAAGCCGTTTCATCTGAAATCTCTCAAGGAAGCTTGTCGCAGGATCCTGCAAAAGAGTGAGGCACCGTCCTCTTTTCGCTACCATGTGGTCTAATCAAGCTACCGAAACCTCGGCCGTCAGTTAAACGTGCAACCGGCTGCCGCATGGGAAACTCTTGTCAGCATGGAGGGAGGAGTCCTCATAAGGCAATGCCCTCGCGACCCAACAAGCTTCTTAAGCTCTGAATCACCGGAAAGACCTCTTGGTTCCAGTCGGCGCCCTGTCGATCAAAGGCTTTCTGTTCTTCCTCAACAATCCACCGGTCTTGTGCAAAGATTCCATTGGTAAACCACACAATAAACGGCCACAAGAGGTGGATGAGGCCGGGAATTGAAGGTTTCCTGACCATCATCAACCCAAAGGTGTGATTGATTCGTTGTGCAGGATCCACGGGAACATACACATTCCAGAGATTTAATGCGGGGTGAATACTTCCGGCTGTCCAAAACTGGAGCGTTTGATAGGGGTAGTTGGTACAAATGGTCATCAGATCATGCTTTGGCCCATCTGCTGATGCCTTGGTTCTCCCTAAAATAAGTTTCTCGCCGAGTGGTTGTGCGCCTTTGATTCGGGAGAAGGTGTAGTCGACTTCCACGGCATGCGGCCGCTCTCGAAGTTCCAGAAAGACCGTTCGGATCCCACCCATGAGTCGACGATGCAAAAACTGATGGTTCATATCCATAAGGTTCTCATGCATGAATGAGTAATGACAGCCCACCTGACGGTCAAGGTATCGAGTTTTATATTGCGGGTCACCGGCTAAGGATACATCCGGGAACCCGATCTCATTCATCCGGCTTATTGCCCCCGGAAACACAAACACCAGCCCATAGGCTTCGCGACAGGGAAAACTTCTGACTCCTGCCGGGCGTGGTTGGTTCTTTTCTAAATAGGGTACACCCATGCATCGCCCTGTCCGGTCAAATGTCCAGGAATGATACCCACACTGGACATACTCTCCATGCACCACCCCGCAATGGAGGGGTACCTGCCGATGGGCGCATCGGTCTTCGAGCGCATAGACCATTTCGTTTTCGGTTCTGACTAGCACGATGGGATTGCCGGCAAAGGACACTCCAAGCATTTTCCCCTTTTTTAGGTCTCTGGAGCGTGCAAGCGGATACCAATTGTCCGGGTGAAGACCTGTTTTTCTTAAATCAGAGGTGAGAGGCGATTTCCCTGACCGGGGCGCAGAGCCTTCAAGGACAATGAGAGGGTCGCTTACCTTCTGCCTGTCTAGGTGCATTTGAGATTGTTTATTCATGAATATCTCCAAGAAAGAAGACAACCGTGAAGGGAAAGGCCTGTGAAATTTCAGCGATATAGAGCAATAGCTGGAATCGTATGAGGTCTTGGACTGGCATTAAGCGAGATGAAAAATGAAGAGGGTAGGGACTCGAATGATTCGTTACTGGGGCACAGTATAGATCGTGTGATCAAAAATATCGAGTCGGAGCAAAACTTTTTCGTAAGCCTCCTTAGGTCACTGGCAACTCACATACCCACAACCCATGTGTTTGGAAACATATCGAAGAGTTTAGGGTATGATGAGAAAATCAGGAAATTCCATTATTGTATGGATTAAGCGACCAGGGTCGACATCAAAGGATGGAAAGTCGTGAAACCACCAAAACGTTCATGGCTAGGAACAGGATCAATCGGACGTGCCTTAATGGCTCTGACCACGGTTTTTATTCTATCCTTGTTCGGCATCCTGCTTTATACGATCACGACAATTCAGAATCAAAAGCTCGATAGCGTGACCGTGGATCTGGCTGGTCGACAGCGGATGCTATCTCAACGACTCATGAATGAAGTTTTATTGGCTTCACAAGGAATTCCAGCTGACTACCGGTTTACGCAAACAATGTTGACCCAAACTCTGGATGCCTTGCTCACCGGCGGACCAGCCGTGATGAATCCGGAGAGTGGGGAAATGGTGATCCTTTCTCCCCCTCCATCCCAGGAAATATTACAAGCATTAGATCAACAACAAACCCTCATAGCCGAATTCATGCAGCGGGCCGATACCTTTTTGAAAACGCGATCCGATCATCCCGGATCTTCTTTCGAGTTAGACGGGCTCCTGGCTTTAAATGCCCGGTTGATTGAAGTCGCCAACAAGGCGGTCAAGTTGTACAGCAGAAATTCCCAGGAAAAGATTTCGAACATGATCGTTTGGGAATCTTTGACCGGTACCTTAGTGATAATTTTCGGAATTCTTATAACGAGACAGGTCAAACTGGCCAATCAGGAACTTGAACATGAAATCCAGGAACGTTCCAGGATAGAAACGGCTCTACGCTATCGAATCGAAATTGAAAATCTCATGACGAATCTTTCTACCCAATTCATCAGTCTTGAAGCAAAAGATTTGGATGCGGAGATTAATCGGGCGCTGGAAGCCATCGGAACTTTTGGAGGGGTGGATCGAAGTTATGTGTTTATATTTGAGGATGACGGTACGACCATGAACAATACCCATGAATGGTGTCACTCGGGTATTGAGCCTCAACTATCAAGACTTCAAGGCCTTCGAATGCAGGACATACCCTGGTTTGCAGAACGTCTGATCTCCGGCCCGTTTTTTCAAATCTC
>JAGQKG010000158.1 GCA_020430245.1 Nitrospira sp. | reverse complement strand
CGTATCGACCGTTTCTTGAGGAAGACTCAGCGTCACCCCGAACGGATGGTCGTGGGACGGCGCTGTTTCATTTTCAAGGGCCGTGCCCACTTGCTTGAGGAGCGTCCAACCCGCCGTATCGGTAATCCCCAGGCCGAGACGTCCCTCTAAATAGGTCGCCGGCTCCCAGCCATTGGGACATTCGCTCTGCGTCGAAAAGTACGCCACCATGCCGGACGGTGACGTATCGGTGGCTTGAGCGCTCGCCGCCTGAGGCCACAGGGCGCTGACCGCACCCAACACACCCCAAAAGAGCATGAACTCCATAGGCAAATACCTATACATGTACATGACAGCCTCCCCATAAGAAGTAAAACGAGAGGAATGTTCTTTTCAAAGTGTCGGCTCTGACAGCCTCAAGAACTGTAATAATTTGTTTTGGGGTAACATTTTTCTCTTTTTTTGTCAAAATTTTTGCCTGTCCTGTATCTCTGAAACTTGTGTCATGACTCACGGCATCTTCAGAAGGATCAGCTTGAAAAAACGTGGCCTGTTCGCCCAACCCCTTCATCAGTCTGTCACCACTCACATCCTCACATCACCCACAGGTGGTTCTATAAACTGAACAAATAAATTGCCTGGTGAGACTTCACCAAAATCTTCTCGAATCCGGTGTATTCGGCAGGCTTCTTGACAAGCGAGGGCGGAGACACTCGTCGAGAGCACAGAAAGCTGAGTCCTCAATCGGCCCTAGAAGATGTCATGAACTGTGGTAAATGAGAAAAGAGGGCCGTCGGCAGGAACAGCGATGCCCTACCCCATCGTAAAATGGGCCAAGGCATCGGCATGCGCCGATAACCGATAAATGTATTGTGTCACCTTCAGACGCTTTCGCGCATCGAGATGATCAATCCCGGTCATATCCCCGGTGAGGTGAGTGGCCACGGTGACCTTTCCGGTGGTCTCTCCTGTTTCCTCGCTGGTCAAACAATTGCGGTGGGCCAATCAGCGGCGTTTTGACGGGTCCGGCCGCGCCAGGAACGATCACGAACGAGTTGCCACCCGGGTTGGTGTTATAGACCGGCCCGAAAGGACCGGTCTTTTTCCAATTGTTCAAGAGCCAGACATTGCCCGATGGATCGATACCGCCGCCCGTGACCCGATCCAACGCATCACTCACATACCCGGTGGGTGGTGAGATGGGATCACCTGCCCCCTTATTCGACGGACATTTGCTGGGATCCGCACCGCAAAAATGCGAGAGCGGCGTATCCGGCCACACCGTATTCTCGTCGACGTCGCGGGTGGGTTTCTGGCCAAAATTAAACACCCATAGCGTGTCGTTTCCGTCCACCGCGTTGCCCCAAGGGATCGTCAGACCGCCGCCAGTATGAGTGGAGGGTGCGCTGTCATCGGCGGGATACAAAGTGACTGAAGGACCATCCATTCCGTCCTGAGGATCGAGTGGGTCGACGCAGGGAACTTTCACCGAGTTGGAGTTCGAGACCCACATGTTTCCCTGGCTATCGCCCGAAATCCCCATCGGCCATGACAACACCGGAAGAGAATGGGCGTCGAGATTCGGTAGGGTTTCCACGGTGCCATCGGACGACACGCGGTAAACCCCGCCAATCGCCTCGCTGGGATCCGTCGTGCCAGGATTGGCCACATAGCCGACCTGATTGCCGGTGACCCACGCCCGGCCCTGCGGGTCAATCGCGATCGCAAACGGCTTGAGAAGTGGCGCGTCAGAATTCGGCTCCGTATCCGGGATAGTGGGTGCATAGATGCCTTCTTCTCCTCGTCCCCCCGGGAAGGCAATATTCCTCGCATGACGAGGTTTACCTTTTGGAATAAATGTGACCGTGTCATTTCCGCAGTTGGCAATCCAGATGTTGCCTTTTTTGTCTGAGACGGTGGCCTGCGGCCACCAGATATGGCCTTCGGTGAAGCCATCGAAGCCGGAGATCGGGCTACCATCGGGACGGAACACCGAGACACTGTCATGAGCGGCTGGGATCTTTAATGCCGGGTCAGGCATAGGGTCGACGGTGGTATCCGCACAGGCTGGCGCCTCAAATCCGAAATTGCCCACCCACACCTTGCCATGCGGGTCCAGCCCGATGCCAAACCCCGCACCACTGAGGCCGCCGCCGAAGTACGGCGATCCGGGGAAGGTCTCACCCCAGGGATACAATTTAATCAGGCGCTGGCCGGCACAGGCAATTTCATTTGAGAATGTCGGACGATAGTTGTCGTTGACCCAGGCAAACCCGCCTTCGTCAAAGGCGATTTGACCAGGGCCGCTCATGAGGTTGAATGGATCGTAGATGTTGTGCTGCCCTCCGTTGAATTTAATGAACAACAGCCAACTGGTCGGCCGTGTCGTCAATGCCGGCTGATTGACCTGGTTCACTAGCGACAACTGATAAAGGGGATCGTCCGTATCCGTCGGATAACCTGGATACGACGGGTATTTGGCGATGTTGGCGATGGCTTGCAACACCGTGGTCGGCGCGGATTCCCCCTCCGGTGTCGTCGCCATAAACAGTGACTGACAGTTGGCGTCATCTGCCACACACCCCGCAATGACATTGGTGAGGGAATTGAAAGTCGGGTATGTGGACGTCTCGGTACCGTTTGGTTTATTGAAGAGTACTTCACCAATGTCCCCGGTCTCCGGATTGGCCATGTTCTCCACCATCTTCACGGCATTGATCATGCCGTAAGTATTGCCGTGAATGTTCCAACCGTCGACGAATTGAGCAAAAGCGGTTCCGGCGGCAACCGTCGTGCGTTCGTTAACGACGACCTCGTGACGAACTTTTGCGCTTGTGCCGATCGCGCCGGCAAGCATCACCGGACCGTCTTCTGCAATGACGAAAAGGACAAACGGTGACCCATGCGGCAACCGGTAGCGGATCTTGAAATTACCATTGGCATCGGTTCTCGCCGTTCCAAGCACTTGACTCTTCCCATGTCCGCCTGCCTCAGCCGCATAAAGCAAGACCTTATATCCGCGTTGCGCATGGCCATTGCCTTCCACAGTGCCGCGTAGCGTTTGGGAATGCGGATATGGGCCAGCGTGCACGGGCGGCACCACAACCGTGCACGCCAGTATCACAATAGTCATGGCTGTGGCAGCGACCGGAAATTTCTTCAAAAAGACCGATCGCGCAAATCCAAAGGTGGGGATCATGATCAGACCTCCTTATTCTCTTTCCTCTGCACAGGGAATAAATAACCGATGATTCCTTTTCTGAGAGTAGGGAATGACCACTTGCTCGGTCAAGGAATGGAAAGATGAAAGAAGCCCGAAAAATGTGAGGGGTCAACCAGGAATGGGGCAACACAAAAGGACCCTGTATTGATGGGTCACCGGCGAGTTATTCAAACGTATCAAGGCTCGGCTAGCCCAACGTGTAATGCAGGCACATCCGAAACAGCAGAGTTCCTGACAAACGAATCCCTACTAAAATGTGAATAAACAACTCAAGAGATGATTTTTTGAGAATTTTTGTGCGGTAATAACATGGATGAAGGTTCAGGCCATTCATTGTTGGGGAGGCCATTGATTGGCTCCATTCTTCCTGGACGGTTCCCGGATCATCCAAGCCAACAGAAGCAGAAGACCAAGCAACACAATCGGAACCGGAACAGCACCCATTTCTCCAGCCATCAGGTGTGTCAGCGCAGCACCGACCATGGTGATGCTCAAGACCCCAATGCCATACCATTGCGTCTTCGGAATAAATAAACAGATCCCGCCTCCGACTTCAATCATCCCGGTCAAATACAAAAACCAAATCGGATACCCCCATTGCGCAAAATGTTCAACCTGCGATGGACTGCCCATGAGCTTGGCTCCTCCCGCCACAATAAAAAAAATCCCCAACAGCACACAGAGGACAATGCTCATCACGCGCTTCATAACACCTCCAGCCCATGCAAGAGGAAAGTAAAAAATAAAGTCCAAAATTTCATCCGGCTTGCATCTTAAACCTTTTTCAGTACGGCAGAACAACAGATGACTCGTAACATAATTCAATTTGCGAGATTTTCCAATTTCCTACCACCGCTCTGTATTTTTTCTATAGACGATGGTTGAAGGCTGCACTCGCTTTCCACCCACGACAAAAGCGGAGCGATGCCTGGCTACGGCCTCCTGGGAAAGGATTTGATACGAGAGGTTTGTTCAGCAGATCAGAATAGTTGGACATGGGACAACCGCCATAAAGTCTCTTACTCAACCGGTCGACCACTGGGGAGAGGGCAGGAAGAAATGCCTGCTATTCGGCATCAGTGCGCCCGATTTTCTGGCAGACATTGCCCTGCCTCGTGACATGATAGACGGGATGGGGAAATCCTAGGCGAAAAGACTTCGCCATGAACGTATGACTACTCCGGGCCATAGGTAATTTAATAACCTAATGCTAATTTCTAGGTAAGAGTGTCTTGCAAAGTGGGATGATCCCTCATCCGGGGCGAATGTATGTAAATCCAACCAAGTCCTAGGGGCTCGGTTACTACCCCGCTCAAATCCCAACTGACAAATGAAATGAAAACCGAATCCGCTATTCCGGAAAATTCCGTTTCATAGAGCAACATCCAGCATTGTATCGTTTTCAAATTGGGCTAAGGGTCGCCTAATGGCCATTTCATAAACGGTCAAATTGTCCTATAAACAGGCTTCACCTATACTTATTACAATTTCAGAAGGAAAAGGAGTAATTTTCAGTGGGTCCAATGATTTTATTCGACAAATCAACATTACAAAGCCTTAACGTTGATGAGGCATGTTGGCTTGACACGTTCTATCTTCCCATCATTACACCACTTTTCTTCGTAGAGACCCTTGCTGATCTTGAAAAGGAAGTCAGAAAAGGAAGAACTCCGGAACAAGTGGTGGGGAACCTAGCAGACAAGACCCCTCCAAATGCCTGTGCACATGTAGACCATTCGACGATCTGTATCGGAGAGCTACTGGGTTATCCGGTACCAATGGATCGAAGGCCCGTGGTCCGTGGCGGACGGTCCGTTGCCACCGCCGACCAGCGCGGCGTCGTATTTGTTGAGCCCCCAGAAATGAAGGCCCTAAACCGATGGCAAAAGGGGAATTTTTTGGAGATTGAACGGGATTATGCTAAAGGGTGGCGCCAAGTATTATCGGGAATTGATCTTGAAGGACTATACCAAAAGTATCTTTGCAGGCTCCGCAGCCTTGAAGAGGTTAGAGAGAAAGCCAATGAACTAATAAATAAAGACGGCTCTCGCTACACCAACTTAAAACTTGCCCTTGAGACACTTCATGTTAAAAAGGATGAGAAACTAGCCATTGTTGCTCGTTGGAAATTAATGGGTGGTCCTCCAATGGCCATCTTTGCACCTTACACAGCGCACGTTCTTACAGTGGACTTGTTCTTCAACCTTGCTGTAGGTGCAGACCTTATCTCGCGTGAGCGTCCCAGCAATAAAATTGATATAGCTTACCTATACTATCTACCTTTCTGCATGATTTTTGTTTCGAATGATAAGTTGCATGCACGAACTGCAAAATGTTTCCTCAAGGACAACCAACTCTTTCTTGATGGTTCAGATTTGAAGGCTGACCTGGTTAACCTGGACAAACACTATTCCCTGCTGCCGGATGAAGTTAAACTTCGTGGCGTCATGTCTTTTGCTTCCTGTCCTCCACACGAAGGCTTTCTCACCACTAGCCTCTGGGACCGGTTCATGCGATCAGATTGGCGGATAAAGAACGACATACCACGCGACCAGGAGATGGATGCCAAACTTGTCGAGCATATCAAGCGACTCTCTAGCGCTGCAGAACAACAAGGAGCCACTCAGCCTATTCCTGATAAAAATGCCGACTTCATGCTGGTTCAAAAGGTTGTTCCTGTTCAAATGGGAAAGTGGCGTTTAATTCCGCCCGAATCTGAAAAGGAGAGTTCTCAAAAGTAGTTTTTGCCTTCTTCAAGTCACCGAAAAGATTTCTCAATGAGTATCGAAAAAGAAACGAAGTCATTTTGCTTCTCCAGATAGTCGGATTTTCCCCACTCTATGTGTCAAGCATGTCCCACTCGTCTCCCAAGACCCACCGAAGTGCGGAGAGCTTGCCGTTGACCATTCCCCACTCGAAATCATCCCACGGTCCGAGGTTTTTTTTGCCATAGCGACGCTCGACGCTCAATGCAGCCTTTAGAGCCCCCTTCAACACATCTCGCTGGATAGTTTCCGACCCACCAGGTGGCCGGGGATGGGTTTCCTTGTCTACGACCTTGATCTTGCCCTCTTTAATGCCGATCCGCAGGTTCCAGTGCCGGTTGTACCAGACTTGATTAAACAGCAAATCCTCAGCTTCGAGGATCTCGGTCAATCCACGTGGCTCTTGCATCCACGACTGTTCGAGCATGAAATTGTTAACGAGCGAAGGCTCAACACGACGGAGCGCCTCAGGCAAGTTGATGAAGTACAGCGACTTGATGCGTGAAAAGAAGCCGGCGAAGTCAGGGTGCGGCATCTTGTGATTACCGTGCCCAAGACTGAAGTCGTTCTTGTTGTGCGTGACAAACGCGAAACGAACACCGGACGTTGTCATATTGCGAATGCATTCCCCATACGTTTCAATGAGAATCGCATCGGCCATCGCGTTCTTATCGTGGTGGAACGGCGCCTTTTTCTCAAGCGCTCGTTGAGCTGCTCGGAGCCTCACTGCCTCGGACGTTTCAATGACAGCGGACGCGGCGAACAGCTTCTCAATGCGATCCAGAATACCCAATGCCTCGCCGCCGATGATCGGGATCTTGTGATTCACATCATCTAGATGAGAGAGAACTACTCGCATCTTTTTCTTGTCGCCACCAACCTTACCGACTGCCTCCTTTACGAGCCGGAAGTGCGTCGAAAGGCTTTTCACACTTTCTTTCACGATGCGTTCTCGGTTTCGCCGGAACTCGTCTAGCACGACACACGGCAGGATGAGGCTGACTTTGCCAAGTCTGTACAACTCCTCGACAACGCTGAGTATGGGCACCTGCCTTGGGTCCTTCGCAAGGTCAAGCCATACGCATGTGTCGATTAACATCTTGAACATACAGGGCTTCCAAACTCTTAGAACCAACTGTACAGCTAGGACAACATGATCGCTGCCCAACAATGATTAGGTAGACCGCTTAAGATACCGAGATTTAATTTCCAATCCGTATAAAAATCCATCGATGCTCCTGAAAATAACGCGATATCGCTACAAACAATGGTTTCCATTCTGCAGAGTGTAGCCTATTTAATTTCTCAGCCATTCATTTCCATGGCCGGGCTTCGATGCGTAAGGTGCCGCTAAGGCCAGGGCGAGCGTTCTGCTCAATGGGGATATCGAACGCAATGCCGGCATTCGGTTTTCCCTTGCTGAGAGGACGAGTTTCTACGTCTTTGCCGGGTTTGCCGGGATTCATGTCCTGATAGCCATACTTGATGCGCCAGCCAGCCGGGGCCGTTTCATCAGGAAAGGCCTCGACCAGAATCAGCTCACGATAGATGAACCCACCCTCATAGTGGCGTTTCATGAACAGCAGGCCATCCACGACGTAATCGGGTACCAGGACCTTGATGTCGAAGGCAAAGCTGACCGATTTGGATGCTTTGACGCTCTTACTTGGATCCAGAAAAATGGAGAAGAGGTGTGGACTCTTCGTGCGGTCGGGTTTGCGCTTGCTGCGATCCTTCCCCGGGAACAGGTCATCGTAGGTGCGGAAGATGGCGGAATTCTCGCGCACCTCGCGCCGGGTCATCTGCCACTGACAGCCGCGCACACTGGCGGCAATTTCAAACTGATACGACGCCCGCACCGTCTTCCCGTCGTCAAGTGCCTTTTGAACCTCCACCGGCAAGGTGATGTCGTCGATGTCCAGAATGCCATCCACGCGCAATTTACCGAACAGAAACCGCGTGAGGTTCTGGTAGCCTTCCTCGGAGTTCACAATACCGTAATGGCCCGAATGGCTCCTGTGCACGAAGGCGCGAGGGGAACTCACATCCCTGCCGTCGGGACCCGCACCATGCGTAGTGGCATTCTCGAGACGCACCAGCCCGTCGCTGGCATCGCCCGCCGCCCACGCGGAGATGCCGCCTGCCACGGTGTAGTCGCGTGAATCGGTGCCGACCAGGTTGAAGATGCGCTCGGGGGGAAAGTTTTTCACGACCGAGACGTCATCGCCCTTGGGCACCGCAAGATAGGAGGCCATCTTGTCGCGATTGAAGTTATTGATATCGCCGAACGAGAGCCAGCCCGGCACATTGCGCACAATCCGCATGTCAATGCCATTGTGAGGCGTGGCATAGGTAAAGACTTTATCAACCGCACCGCGCGCCTCCGCTGAGCCGAGTTTCGTGTTCTGTAGAAAGGCCCGGCAGATCAACCCTCCCATAGAGTGAG
>JAGQKG010000157.1 GCA_020430245.1 Nitrospira sp. | reverse complement strand
GGAAGCCGTCACGGAAGTGATCGAAGGAGACCGACGATTCGAATTAGTGGTTCGATTTCTTCCCCAATATCGACAGGACGAAACCACCATTGGGCAGATCCAAGTCAGTTCTCCCGAAGGCGTAGGCATCCCGCTAAAACAATTAGCCACGATCGTCCGGCAAACCGGTGCCTTTATGATCTATCGAGAAAATCACGAGCGATATATTCCTATCATGTTCAGTATCCGGGACCGGGATCTCGTGAGCACGATTCAAGAAGCCCAACAGCGCCTCAAAGACCAGATCACATTCCCGGAAGGGTATCATCTCGAATGGGCGGGGCAATATGATCAATTGGTCAAAGAACAACAACGCCTGATGATTGTCGTACCCCTCACCATGATTCTGATTCTCTTTTTGCTGTACCTCACCTTTGGATCGTTCCGGTACGCCTTTATTGTGCTCGCCACAGTCCCCTTTGCCATGATCGGAGGGGTGCTCTCACTGGTCCTGACTCATACGCCCTTTAGCATCTCTGCAGCGGTAGGATTTATTTCCACATTGGGCATCGCCATTCTTGGCGGTGTCTTAATCGTCTCCAGTATCCGGGAGCTGGAACAAAAAGGCACACCCCTCATGGAAGCCATTCTTTCGGGAGCGGAAATGCAGATGCGACCAGTGTTAATGGCCACCCTGGGAGCCGCGTTGGGCCTAGTTCCCGCCGCGATCGCCAGTGGCATCGGTTCGGAGGCTCAAAAGCCCTTAGCCCGTGTGGTGGTGGGCGGCATGTTGACCGCCACCTTCCTCATTTTATTCGTTGTTCCCATCCTGTACCAAATGACCAGTCAGTACGCCAAGAAACAGTCCCGACCTCAACCCGATTCCGAAGAACAGGAACACATCAACCAGGACATTATTCAGAGAAGCGCGCATCCTTCATAATTCACACCGCTTGACTGACCACGTCCCTATTTGAGCTTACTACCCCTCCATAACCTTGGGATCACATTTTTCTGAATTGGCAGTATAGAAAATATCTCGGAACTGGTGGTTAATCCCCAAGCATCAAAAGGGACGTCTCTTTTCTTCCTGAAGAGTAATGATAGACGGCTTGTTCAGCATTCAATGAACGTGTGGTCTAGTCCTTGTCTAATCGAGTGGATCGCATGCCATCACGAATTTTTACAACCGCAACCCTATAATCTTTTGTAGAATGGGGTTCGGCTATCAGCCCTTCGGGCCTTGTCTTTTTTGATGTCGAAGACAATTGTCCAGGACTCCATCTCAACCAGTCGGCGGGAAGCGGGGACCCCACAGGAGTAGAGGATCCCCGCCAAGAAACCAAGGTTTTTGTTTCACCCCCCGGTCCCAACCTTAGTTCCCCACCGGATAGGGCTCCTATTACTTCAGCAATGGAGCCAGGAGACCCAGGCACGTTTTTCCGAGTTCCGTTATTTCAGTTTAAAACAACTCTCCACAGCAGTCTGATTAAAGTTGGCCTCTCTGGCCAGCACTTCATACTTAAAGTCCTCGCCTTGAGCCAGAAACTCCGCAGGAACCGTCACTTCCGTTTCCCCGGGCGGGAGCAGCACAGTCGTCTTGGAAGTGAATTCCTCCCCGTTCACATCCACGTCCACTTCAATGACGACCTCATAGTTGTGGATCACCACATCGACCGGAGGCTGGACAGCCGCTCCACCACCGTTGGGGTCCGGGTGGGATGTCATGACAGGATCCCAGGAAATTTTGACAGGTGCGCCGGTGACGGTCACGTCATACCCCGGGTCGTCCTCATCACATTGCTGGGCCATCGGCAACCCGTTCACATACGGTTGAGGTGGAGCCGGTATCACATGGGAAAGCTGAACGTCACTCTCCAGTTCATTCCCGTCAAGCGTTTCCCCCTCAATCTCATAAGATCCCGCAGGAAACCGGCGGAAAAACTGTTGAGGAGACAATTCATCAAACGTCGGTTCGGCACTTTCAAAGAAAAACTCTGTCAGTCCCTGACGACCGAGGCGCCCGCTGACTCTAACATTCAGCATTTTTCGTTCATTCGGATCTTCGATTTCGAGCTTTGTCCAGGCGTCCCCGTCAATGAGGGCATGAATGCCCAGATCTCCGTCTGTGTTATTAAGTTCGAAGAAGATGTGCGCTTCCGAAAAAAGAATCTCATTCTCATCAGCCCATACCCCTGGAAGGGGGGTGATGAAGGCAAACCCGAAAACCACGGTTGAGATGACCGCAATTTTTGTCATTCTCTGTTTCATGGTGTGTCCTCCTTGTGTGAAATAGGCTGTTTCAAATTATGGCTCTACAATTTCTCGAAGCTCCAAATCGCCGTCTATCACCAGCCCCACACCCTGGCAATACCATTTCTCCGAGAGTTCCTTTTTATCCAAAGGTGTGGTTTCATCGATTTTCACGCAGTTATCAAACGTCCCGGCGGGGACGGTGATTTCCAACCCCATTTCCACATGTTCGGCCCGATCAAGGGCTTCGGCCTTGGGGGCGAGTTCCTGAAAGTATTTGGCTCCTAACAAGAAGGCGCCTCCGGGGAAAATAATCCCGGGCAATGCGTCGTCTTCCCCGGCACGCCATTGTCCGGGATGGGATCCATCGGCTATCGTCACGTCTTCACCAAAATAATACACATCTTGCGTCCCTTCACATTCCCCAAAAAAATTCCGGGATAGCTCCTTAAACTCCCCGTCAGCCGTTTCATATTCCTCAATCACGCGTGCAGTGACATCTACCATCTCCCCGTCATACTCGAAGGAAAGCATCTCGAATTCGGGCAAGACCGTGATCCGCAGTTCCTCCATCTCATCACACTCTCCATCTGAGAAACACTGCAGATTGTCATAGTGCAGGACCCGGTTTTCTATTAACTTAAAATAGGGATTACTTCCCGACGTGGAGAAATTGCAATCGGTGACGGGAAAGTTCTCCGTGAACTCGACCTTCTTATGTTGATATTTAATGTGCTTATGACGAGAGTTTTTGTGATTCTGATTATAGTTTTTGGTCCATCCTCCTTCCGGTGATACCAGCCCGACAAGAATAAGGGCGAACAACGCAACCAATACCGTAGGCCTGAGTAGGAGTGTGGTCTTCATGGAAATTCCTCCTTGTCAAAAAACTGGTGGTAACGCTCTGACACGTTTAGCATCATGGGGACTTGGCGACCAGTTTCTACACGCGGCAACGCTTTCCATACATGGCATTGACCACGAAGGAAGAAGTGGTCGATGAATCGTTTGGCAACATTCCTCCTTTCTTGAGCATGATTGTGTATGCCATACGTCCCAATATCTCAGGACCATACTTGGAGAGGTTCACGAGAACCTGGTCGCAGGATTACCAACTGGTAAGACAGGCGGAAGAAAAGAAATTAGGCTGCAGAAGTGATAGTGGGGAAGGTACTGGTGAAGCTACTGCCTTGGGAGGATTCACTTGTCACGGTGATATCGCCACCATGCGCTCGTGCCACGGATCGGGCAAAACTTAATCCCAAGCCACACCCCTCTTGTGAGCGGCTGTGCTCACATCGGAAAAACCGGTCAAAGACGCGGGGTTGATCGGATAGTGGAATGCCAACACCCGTATCCGTAATCGCGAGACGACAGTTATGTGGAGATCGACTTAACTCAACACTGACCTGCCCGCCCGATTGGGTATATTTCATGGCATTATCCAACAGATTGGCCACCATCCGCTGAAGATGGTGTTTGATCCCGTAAATTTGGCAATTCGAATCGATAGATACAATGAAGGTGATGTGTTTTTCTTCGGCCACCGCCTCGAATAATTCACAGAGATCGGTCATCAGTTTCGAAAGGTCAACCGGTCCTTTCGACCCATTGATGACTCCGGCGTCGACTTCAGCCATATCCAGAGTGGTATTAATGAGATGCATGAGACGATCGCATTCTCTCATGGTTTCCGTGGCCAGCCCCCTATCGTTCATGGCCGAATGGGTTTCGGCGAGCGCCCCTTCGGACATGGCTCGAATGCGTGCCAGAGGACTACGCAAATCATGGGCAATATTGTCGGTCATTTCCCGCATGTCACGGATGAGTCCGCGAATGCGTGCCGCCATAGCGTTAAAGGTATCCATCAGCGTTTGAATTTCCTCCTCCCCCGCCCTAACCGTCACCTGGCGATCCAGATTGCCTCGCTCGATATCCTTGGCCGCCCGGCTAACCTCCTCTATTCCGCTGACCGCTTTCCTGGCAATCGCCAATCCCACTCCACATGATAAGGGAATGCCCAGAAAAACCATTCCGGCAAAGACCTTAAACAACAGCTCCATAATTTCTTCTTTTTTCTCCAGCGTTTCACCGATCAGCAACACCATATCCGGCCCAATCTGGCCCAACACCATTCTGACGGGATAGTCATGGTGAGGGAATTCAACGGTTTTCAATGCCGGAGTGGTTGGGGTCATGTTGTTTTGGAAAGTTGAGGCCGTTTTGACGTCGAGGTCTTCATACTCTGAAACATCCGTACTAAACACCACCCTCCCATTCGAGTTCAATACCCGTAAAAAAACCTCGGTTTCATCACTCGAATTGATTTCCCGTATTATTTCCGCGATAACTTTTTCCAATCCCCCTTCATCCAATAACTCCCGAAATTCCGCGATATCTTCCTTTAAGTCTTCATCCATGCGATTATTAAAAATAGTGTCTAGGTAGACGTATAAAGCCAAAAGAGCCCCCACCAGACAGACCAGGAAGGTCGATGCATACCAGAAGGTCAGACGAAAACTCAGGGTATTGGGAAGTTTAATCATTGTTTTTCTTTACGACATATCCCAGACCTCGAACGGTATGAATAAGGGGAAACTCAAAATCCCTATCTACTTTTTCACGAAGCTTGCTCATACGGGCTTCCACTACATTGGTACCGGGATCAAAGTTGTAATCCCACACACGCTCCATAATCATGGTTTTGGAAACCACATGCCCTGCGTTACGAATCATATATTCCAGTAAAGCGAATTCCTTGGGTTGGAGATCAATTTTCTTGCCCGAGCGAACGACAGTTCGCGCTAACAGGTCCAACGTAAGATCATGAAACGAAAGACTTGTGGGTTCAATGACATGCTGCGATCTTCGAAGCAAAGACTCCACTCGTGCCTGCAATTCGCTAAATGAAAAGGGTTTGACGAGATAATCATCTCCCCCATGCCGCAGCCCAGTAATACGGTCGTCAACCGTTCGCTTGGCACTCAAGATAATGATGGGGAGATTCTTCCGTTCCTGGCGTAAGCGATCAAGAATCGACAGGCCATCCAATCCGGGTAACATGAGATCAAGGATTCCCACATCATATTCCTGCGTCAGGGCGGCATGAAGTCCAATCAACCCATCAGCAAAATGGTCAATGGCAAAGCCAGCCTCCCTCAGACCCTTCTGAATGAAGTCCGCAATAATCTGATCATCTTCAATGAGAAGAATTCTCATACAAAAAGCCATGATCCTCATCCACTGCTACTTAAGAACTCATTGTATCTCAAATGTTCTAGATTGCCACATTATTATATGGTGAACTCACAATCAAAGTTCTTGAATTAATTTCCTGTGTTTTGCAATAGTCCATGTTGAAAAATTAGATGCATTCCTGCCAACCGCGGTTCATAGGACCACCTCACATGACAATCTTAAGAGTAGGTTTCCTAAGCTGGATCCTGCCCATATGTCTTTTGTTCTCCAACCTTGCAGGTGCTCAAGAGAAACCTTCAACCGAGGAGGAATCTTCCAAAAATAAATTAAAAAGACCCCCATCCACAGTGAGAATTTACCGGAGCCCGGAAGAGCGAAGAGAGGCGGCCGCTGGAACACAACTCACGCCATGGCTCAAATTTGGTGCGGTGGTGGACATTGAAAAGGAATGGCAGACCAATCATTTCAAAAATGGGATCAAGAAGGTCGACAATCCGGATACCGAGCTGGCCATCGAACTCGGGTTCGAAATCACGTCAATTGAGTGGCTGGAAGCTGAACTGCTGTTCGCGATAGAAGACACTGGTAGCCGGCACTATCAGGAAGTCGATGAGGGACTCGTTGGAGTGGACCTTGATGACTTTGGGGCAAAAGTGGGCTTGTTATACTTGCCGTTCGGGGAATTTTATTCTCACTTTGTCACGGGACCATTAGTGGAATTCGCACAAACACGAGGACCAGGCCTGATCGTGGACTATACCCTGTGGGACGCGTTGGAACTATCAGCCTATACCTTTTATGGCAAGGTGGATAAAAAGGGGCACTCTGGCAAGCACCAATTTGATTGGGGGCTGGCCGCCGAATTTGTGAATGAAGACGAATCGATTCGAATTGGTGGCGGATATATCTCTGATCTTGGGGAAGGCGATGCAGAATTCTTTCTTGACTTCAACAATACCTTTCAACAACATGTCCCGGGATGGACGGCCCATGGCCTCATAGCCTTGCCTCCGTTTGAGTTTACGGGCGAGATCGTGCATGCCACGGAAGCGATTAAAGAGTTCGACCAGGGTGCCGACAAACCCCTGACCTACAACCTTGAACTCGCGTACTATCCCCCCCAATTCCCATGGATACAATTTGCACTCCGGTACGAACATAGCACCGAATTGGAAGGTGAACCTCAAGAGATCTATGGCATCGGGACAAGCTTACGGCCCCTTGATAACCTGGGCCTATCTTTTGAATATTTACGAGGTGCATTTAAAAATAATTTTTCCCTCGATGACAACGACAATGTACAAACCAGCTACGATCTCATTGCCATTGCAGCCACCTTTCTATTTTAACATTGAGGTGCCCGTCATTCCGATAAGCACATGAGCTCACGAGGCGCATGTCCCCACTGGTATCCGGTATGATGGTCAATTCAAGCATGGTCATCGCCGGGAGATCGACGTGATGGCCTTCCGTCCGGGAGGTTGCACCATCGGGACTGAAGTTCCGCTGCTATCGCACGATATCCCGGAACGACTGTCCGATATCCGGCGACCAACGTAAGACGTACTCTTACCTACACCCGGTACGGGTTTCCAGAAAGTTCAGCCGGACCCTCCGGAGCGGTTGCGGAGTGGCAAAGAGAAGCCGGATCATCTGCTTGACCGGCCCTGCGGCGCACCGTCCCGTGGACCGCCCTGGGATCAAACCGGATGATGACTGTGTAGGTTACCGTAAGTCCGGGAACCGGACGAATAATCTGCAAATCCAGGTGGCCCGGGTAGCCTCTGCATAGCGGACCGATTTCGTTTAACCAGGCGTCGTAACCCTCTTGCTGACCGTCCTGCACGCAATAGGTAATCACAGCGGTGGCGCCCAGTCCTAACGGGCTCGAAGAAGGATGTTCATGATTCACAATGCCGACACCTCATTGTATTAAGAAAATATGGACGCATAACATCTGCATCATGGGCATGGTGCACAACAAGACGTTTCGCACAACAATAGGCTAAAGGGTAGGAGTCTGATAGTCATAGCTGGTTAGGAATGGGCAAGCCATATAGTCGCAAAAATGACAGCTTCTCCCAATACCCGCGTTGGAAAACAATCTTGCCATCCACAATCTAAAAAAATCCGCATCTCCGCAACCCAAGCGAGTCCCGCCACTCAAGAATGGCCCAGTCATCGATTTCAAAAATGCGTCCAACGATGTAGCGCATCTCCGCCTTGGCAAATTCCTCCGCAAACATCCTGCGAATAGCCGCTCGACCCACGACAAGCTCATTCGCCATCTGATGATTGACCGCGTCCTCAGCGTAGAAGTTGGCAAGGGCCTCCACATCCGCACGATTCAATGCCTCCATCCATGCCCGAACGATTACACATGGTTTTATATGCGCTTCACCACGTGAGATGAATGGTGTATGCGGAGCAGGCGCAGCCTCGTCAACAAACGTCCACCTCCGATGAATGAGTATGCCCACACACAACGATTCAATATCCTCAAACCCACACAGGCAAAGTAACGAATCCAGGCAGAATTATTTGCCACGATACCCTGAACCGGTCAATGGCTCAGCCGGCCTGAATGGAGAACATATCTCAGGTAACTTTGATTGAAGAGGTAAATTACGATACCCTGTTGAAGCAGCCTACGCATCATCGCATCAATTAATTAATGCATTCTTTAAAATCTGATACGCAAAGAGCAGACAAGGACGAGATGCCATATGCCGTGTCCCTATGAACATAACGGATGTAACGGACCTGAAAACAGCGATTCGGTTTGCTCTGCCTGCAGCTTGGATAATTTTTTAAAGACAATCTACAACAACCGATCTGAAATTTTTTCAGCCTATGACAGTTCGGGGAAAAACCAGCAAAAATTCATTTATGGGCTCTACGAGGGGACACAGGAAGAGCCGCCTCAACTAACTGATGAGGAAAAAGATCGACAGCTAAAAACAGTTTTAAAAAAACTATGTGAATT
>JAGQKG010000156.1 GCA_020430245.1 Nitrospira sp. | reverse complement strand
TATAAATGCCGTTTCGTGAATACCATACCAAGTAAATTTCCTTCCTGCATAAGAATCTGATCTCTGACTTTTTTTGCGACAGCCGAACGGGTTTGTTCGGCTTCAACCACCAGCACAATACCATCAACGGTTTCACAAAGTGCCAAGCTATCTGCCGTAACGTTGGCCGGAGAAGAATCTATGAGTATGAGGGAAAACTGTTCACGAACAATTTTCCACATATCAGTAGGATTGTAAAAAGTTCGTGTTGTGAGAGCTGACTGAACTTTAGAAGATAATGTAGCTAAAAAAAGATTCGATTGTTCAACCTGAGAAACGACACCTTCAAGAGCTTTCCCATCTTTTAATACATGATCCAAAGGGGATTTAGCCTCGATCCCGAATGCCTGATACTGGCAAGGTTGCATAAGATCTGCTTCGACAAGAAGTACGGGCTTATTGCTGTGCTGAGAGGAAACCAGAGCAAATTCCCGAACAAGGGTGGAGGTGCCTTCTCCCCTTCTTGACCCGATGAACTGAATAACGTTTTTGTCAGGGCTTGGAAGCAGCGCGGCAATATTTTGTGCCATGACCATCAATTCTGATTCATTATAAAGCCTTGGGCAAGACGTTGTATTTCTAACTTGCAATAAAGAAGGGGGCGGAATCGATACAGAAGGAACTTCGATTGGCTCTTTTTTTGACTCATTGCCGGCAGCCAACTTTTCTCCATAGGCAATCTGCAGCGCATCGTAAATTTTACTCATAATGTTGTCTTATTCTTTCACGTACTCAGGTAACACAATCTTTTGACCTGGAAGAATGATATCGGGATCGCTGATTTGCGGGTTATGCCGACGGAGCCATTCCACATATTGCCGGCTTGAGGAACCATAGGCTTCATTGGCAATTTGACTCAAATTATCCCCTTCTTTCACGGACCTAGTAACTGGTGAACTCTGGATTGGCTTTGAAGCCACTTCCGTGTGATCCCTGAGTTTACCATCAGACATGGATGTGTCTATTACCTTTTCGACAGTTCTTTCCATCAAACCACCCACCCTTCCTCTAACTGAAGGAGGAGTAGGTCTGTCAATTTCCGAGCCAGATGAGGTCATAGGCATCGCCTGCCCTTCAAGTTGACCTGTGCTCTCCTGAGGCATTTTTTCAGAGGGGACCGGCTTCACATTCTGTCGTTCACGTTCACTCAGGCTTACCTGGGACACTCCAGGGTCGCCGGGAAGGAAGATTGGGCTTAACAAAAAGACGCCAATTGCCAAGAGTATGACCACGGCAATTCCGACCGCCCACTTCACAAGAGAAGATGAATGAGAGCCATCCATATCAGCAAGGATTTCTCGTACCTCGCTTATAGAGACCGGTTTTTGCTGTCTGCCATAGCCGGTAATCAGGGCGTTATCACAAAGAATATTAATTCTCCGTGGAATGCCCTGAGCCTCACGAACAATCAGCTTCATAGCTCCTTGCGTAAATAGAGGCGTCCCTGTGGATGAAGATAGTGCAACCCGATGTTCAATATAGGCTTGGCTCTCTTTCGGTTGCAGCGGTTGTATCGTGGCCCGAAGGGCAATACGCTGGTTTAAGGATTTCAAGGTAGGATGATTCAGCAATGTTATTAATTCTGGCTGTCCGATTAAAACAATTTGGATAAGCTTGTCGGTGGATGTTTCCAGATTAGAAAGCAGCCGCAACTGCTCCAATGTTTTAACCGGCATATTTTGAGCTTCGTCAATGACCAGCACAACCGTACTGTCCGACCGGTATTCCTGAATCAATGCTTCCTGAAGTTGATTGACCATTTCAGCCGAATCATCATTAGACGGAACAAGGTCAAGACTTCGAAATATGTCAGTCAAAAGCCCGTGAAATGATAAGACTGGATTAAGAATGTAGACTGTTTTCTGTTTTCGGTCGCTCGTTTTTTCAAGATATGCACGAATAATCGTCGTTTTCCCTACTCCGACTTCGCCATAGATGGCAACAAAACCTTTTCTTCTTTCAATTCCATAGATAATAGCCCCCATCGCTTCCTTATGGCTGGGGCTCAGATAAAGAAAATTTGGGTCAGGAGTAGTATGAAATGGCTCTTTTTTGAGTCCGTAAAATGCTAGATACATAGTGATAAATTTCTGTCTACAGCTTTTGACCGAAAGTAGCCAGGAGGGGAAGGTTTAAATCGTTTGCTGCTTGTTCCGGACGAGTATAGGCACCCTGGAAATACTCTAGAAGAAGTCCAAATCCAGCCCCAGCCAATATCCCCAAAATAGCTCCCACAGTTAAAAGCAGTATTGGAGAACGTCCTGCAGGGCCCCCTGGAACCTCAGCGCGTTGGATCACACTAATGTTGGCCATTTTGAGCCGGTCCATTTCTTCAGATACATTCGCTTCCTCTACTCGAGTAAGATACAAATTGTAATTTTGCTCATCTGCTGCTCTCTGGCGCTCCAGGACAATCAGTTCTTTATTTAATTCGTCAAGCCTTTGGATGTTTTTGTCAAGGTCCTCGATTTGAAGGGCAATCACCTGACTGCTTGCCTGGAGAGTCGTTGACTCAGACATGGCTCCCAACCTCTCCTTTTCAAGCTCGCTGTACATCGCTTTCTTTCCACTTGCTATGGTATTGGCGCGCTCGTTTTTCTGTTCGGCAAGAATAAACTGTTCCACCTGGTCAATTTCTTTTCGAAGATTCAAAACAGGAACACTATTATCGGTGTATTTTGTCAAAAGCTTTTGTTCTTCCCGTTTCAGAGCAAACAATTCCGCCTTGGCCTTTTCCAGATTCCCCCCTTCTTCCACCGTTGAAACAGAAATATTATCGAGAATAGTTTTCATCTGAGTATCAAGTGAAGCGATTTTACCTACCAATCCTTGCAGCTTGTTCTTGGTCGTCTTGTAGTCACTATCCAGGTTGGCTCGCTGATCAAGGAGACGGCGCTGTTGTTCGACGAGGGGAGAGGAAAGATCATGCCTATGCTTAAAAGCCTGAAGGTTTGCCTCCGACTGTTCCAATTTCTCCTGGTAGGTATGTAATTGTTTCGTTAAAAACGAAGCCTTCGGATCGCTAAACACTTGAAGATGCTTCTCTTTCAATAAGTCAACAAGGAGATTAAGTGCTTCAGCTGCTACCTCAGGTCGTGGATTCAAATATGATATTTCAAGCACGCTCGACCCCTTAACTGGGATGGGTAAAAGGTTTTTCAAAAAAGTTGAAACAGATTTCTCTAAAGGGTTGTTAATCTCCAGTGATGGATCTAAAAATTCCGGATAGACTTTTTCAACGCCTAAAGCACTCACGACCCGTCTTATAAGGTCTTTACTAGAGATAATCTCTATTTCTGATTGAAGAGCGGCATCCTCATTATATTCAACGATTTGATTATCCTTTCCTACTTCAGGACGGAATATATGCTCCCTTCCAAGCTTCAGAAGCAGACTGGTTCGAGCCTCATAAAGAGGGACCAATGTAAAGACATATCCTGCGACAACTCCAAATACTAAAAAAAATACAGTAATTATCTTTGTTTTATGCTTAAAAAGAGCGGTCAGGATATCTCGTACACTTCCTAGAGGGTAAGGAAAACCATCTCCCGCTTCAGAGTATTCAGTTTCCATATTTCATTTGCCTCCAGGGGTTCCTTGGGCTGATGTGGTGCCGGTATCTTCTCCAGGCACATTTGTTGATCGAAGAAGGACAGCCACTTCAGGATTCTTGAGTTGCCCGGAATATGTCTTGATTAAAATCGCTCGAATTTGTTCCACCGTATGTCCAACAACAGTGATTTCACCGACCAACTGCAAAGCGATACGCCCATCAGGACGAACGAGAACAGTTTCATTGAGTTCCGGATTAAAAAAGAATTTAATATCGAGCTGATCCCCAACCTGAATTTGATAATCTTGTGGTGGGGTTTTCCCTACTTTGGTGAGGTAATTTATATAATTTTTTTCATCTGCCGTAACTTGGCGCCGAAGTTCATCGAGTTCAGGCCCCAGATTTCTTAGCCTATTCAGTTCCTTGTCAACCTCAGCAATTTGTTGTTTGATTACTCCAGCTTGTGCCTCAGCTGAGACGAGCTCAGCTTGCGTGTGAAATAATTGCATTTCCATCTCAAGATAAAGGGGATTCTTGCCTGTGGAGAACACTTTCTGTTCCTCAATGAACTGATTAATCAATTCCATTTCCCTTCGAAGAGACTGAATATGAGGGTTGTTTTCGTTATATTTATTCAATAATTCCTGCTCCTTTAACTGGAGGCTCAGTAAATTATTCTTGGCCCCACCAACAAGCCCTCCCTCTTGGTCCGAACTCGAAAGAGGAACCTCGGGAGGAATCTCGCTAATCTGTCCCTGAATCCAGGCAAGTTTCTCTTGAAAACCCTTGACTTGGTTTTCAGCCTGCTTTAATGCATCGTCCAAAGATTTCCGCTGTTGGAGAAGATGATTCATTTGGGTTTCAATTAAAATAATTCCATGCTTCCGTTGAAATTCTTGAAGACGCCCCTCCGACTCCTCCAGGCTTTGTTGATAAGAACGGAGTTGTTGTTTCATAATCGAAAACACCTGATTATCGGATTTTTCAACATCTGCCGGACTCGAAGCCTTTCCGGTTACTGATCCAGGGTCCGCATAAGAGGAGCCCTGGGGGACGAGAATATCCCCCAACACGATGAGTGCAAGTAGTAAAACAGATGATAAGATTGTCATAATTAGATTATGTCTGTAGAAAGGTCGAAAAGCTAATTGAATCTTTGTAATATCCACGGTATCCCTTTCATCCCTTTTCGCAACAAATCCACCTAAAATGCTTTTAAACTGATTATTAATTTAGAAAAGGGTTGAGCCTGGAAATGCAGGTAATAATCTGACGCTGCAAACATCTTACCAAAATGACCTTGGCACATAGACCATATCAGACGGAAGTAGTCGAATATCCTGACTCAAATCACCTCCATTGAGTGCCCCATCTAAATCCACATTAATGACAAACCTTTGGCCATCCTGATCCTCTCGGATGACTTTTACATCGCTTTTCTTAGCCGTGTCTTCCTTCATACCCCCGGCACGCGCAATTGCTTGCAACACACTTAACGACCCGACCATTTCATATTCCCCCGGTGTCTTAACTTCTCCATCGACATAGATTCTATAAGGCTCACGAATTGAACGAACAATGACGGCAATCTCCGGATTTTTTAGTTGTCCAACATATTTTTTCTCCAAAACACCTTTGAGCTGGGCAGGGGTCAGATCTGCGGCCTTGACTTCATGAACCAATTGGAGGGAAATATGCCCATCAGGCCGCACAACCAAATCTTCTTCGTTTAACTCTGGATTAAAAAAGAATTTTATGCTTAATTGGTCGCCGGGTTGGATAATATAACGCGGATCATCAATACTGATTTGTTCTTGCTTTTTCCCGTGAGCAACAGGTGGACGTTCAACATTAGTTTTTCCAGAAAGAGCGGGATAACCATTGGGTTCCAAACTTGAAGCATCAACGGTTTTCATTCCCTTCCATCCTGAATTGCACCCACACAGAAGAATAAATGTCGCCACAATAAATAGAATTCTCATCCTCTTATATTCCTTCATAAGTAACAAATCCTCTGCAGACACTCTCACGTCCACTTAATTGCAAAAGGAAACATCCTGGCAGAGGAATAGTTGAAAAAAAGGCTTTTTCGATTCACTTAAAATATATTATTTTCAAATGCTTGCACATTTCACATTGAATGACAACGGCACTTCGATATACCGTTTTCAGCTTAGGTATATTTACCCATAATAGTCTTTATCCTAACCATAAAAAAAGGATACCTGATAAAACGAATTTCTATCAAGACCAATTAGAATTAGAACTTATTCCCCTCTCGGATGAATCAATCTGAAAATTTAGAATATCCGCAAGTTTAGGCCCAACCGGCTTTCTAGAAAATTCGAGCCTCAACATGTTATCGCCCACCACCTGTCAGACTCGAGGGAATAGCTGGCCTCTCATCAATGAATTTGATATTCCTCACTCATCACTGCCATTTCCAAAATTTCAGGACGATGGAAAGTCGGCACCAACTGCTGAAGAAGCTCAATAACCGATGGTGAATGACCCAATATTTGTACGTCCTCCAGCTTGCTCAGAATATTATTCAGGAATGCCGGATCAAGGGATTGTCCCGATTGAATCCGGAGAATCTTATCAATCGATGAAGGCACAGCTTGCTCATATTCCCCAACCAATTCTTCTTCAAGTTTTTCTCCAGGGCGAAGACCTATAAACTGGATGGGAATATTTTTCTCCGGCACATGCCCAGAAAGTCGAATAAGGTTACGCGCGAGATCCACCAGTTTAATTTGTCCACCCATCTCCAGGACATAAATTGCACCTTGCTCGCCAAGAGCTGCAGCCTGCAAGACTAAGATCACCGCCTCAGGAATCAGCATAAAGTAGCGGCGAACCTCCGGATGGGTGACCGTGACTGGTCCGCCAGCCTTAATCTGTTTTTGGAAGCGGGGAACGACACTGCCATTACTGCCCAAGACATTGCCAAAGCGAACAGTCAAAAATCGCGTCTGACTCTGACTCGCCATGGCCTGGACAACCAATTCCGCAACCCGTTTGGTCGCTCCCATAACACTGGAAGGATTTACGGCCTTATCTGTCGAAATTAACACAAAATGCTCGGCACCAAAGTGGGCCGCCGCTTCGGCCACTAAACGGGTGCCCAGGATATTGTTCTTGAAGGCCTCCCCCGGGTTTACTTCCATTAACGGAACATGTTTGTGGGCGGCCGCATGGAAAATAATCTCAGGACGGTACGTCTTAAATGTCTCGTGGAGACGGGGAACATCCGTGATATCTCCCAGCACTTCATGAATCACACCGGAATTACCCTGATCCGTCAGCTCTCCCGAGATCGCGTATAAACTGTTCTCGTGTCGTTCGTATAGGATGATAGCCTTGGGAGCAAGCGCGACAATTTGGCGGCAGAGTTCCGAACCAATCGATCCGCCAGCCCCGGTCACCAAGACTCGCTTCCCATCGATTAAATTACGCACTGGCTGTATATCCAACCCCACAGGGGGACGCTGAAGCAGGTCTTCAATGGCTAGATCCCGTATCTGACTGATCGTGACTTTGCCTTCCAGAATATCGCCCAAGTTAGGGAGGATTTTGATGCGCACATTAAAGGGGGCCAAGAGTGCGGTAATATCTCGAAGAACGGCAGAATTTGTCCCAGGCAGAGCCACTAATACTTCCTCCGGCTTGTGGGTGTGAAGGATGCGTGACAGATCCTGGCGTGTCCCCAGAACTTTGACTCCATGGATTCGCTTGCTCACTTTGGAGACATCATCGTCCACAAATCCAATTGGCGTATAGGAGGAGGTAGAATGTGATTGCATCTCCCGAACAATGTTTTCCCCCGCATCGCCAGCCCCAATGATGAGGACTCGTTTCGTCTTTCTCAAGATCTTTCGCTCTCGAAAGATTCTGACCGCAAGCCGGATCCCACAAAGGAACCCGACCAACAGGATACTATCGATGATAAAGATAGACCGGGGATAGTCGGTCATACCGAACCCCCATTTGACGAGGCCATAGAATACTATGGTTCCAGCCAATACCCCACCCGTAATTTTCTTTAAATCCCAGATACTAATATACCGCCACAACCCTTCATTGAGGCGAAAGATCATAAAGGCGATCCCACGAATCACAAGCAGTCCTGGCAAGGTCTTGAGCAAAAGTTGGCTGGCGTCCTCGGGGATGCTGCCGTCAAACCTCAACCAGAACGCCAAATAATAGGCCAAGACGATCAGTGCCAGATCCAACGTAATAATAATGGGTCGGCGATATTTGGTGATAAGCTGGAAAATCACCGAGCCTTCAAGAAAAGCCACCTCATCATGATTGTCACGATCAGTGACCTTTAATATGACACTTCGTAAGCCCAGCAGTTGCAATAACGTCTGGGCAATGACGGCAAGGTCAAAACCTAAAGAGGCATGCTCGATATATAATTTTGCTAATCGGATTTTTTCGGGCAAAATCCTATTCGTGTACTCATCCTCGGGTTTCTCAACCTTTCCGAGCAGCCCCTGTTCATCGATGTACTTCAAGGAAGCCAGATCCGTTAAACCAGGCCTGACAGTCAATACATCATGATAGTCCTCTTTGAACTTTTCGACATAATAGGCCACCTCTGGACGTGGCCCCACCAAACTCATATCCCCTATCAAGACATTGTACAGCTGCGGAAGCTCGTCAAGTTTCAACTGACGCAAAAATCGTCCGATGCGGGTCACACGAGGATCTTCGCCGATGGTCAGCTCCCCTCCCTTTTTTGAGGCGTCCGATGCCATCGTGCGAAACTTATACAGACAAAATGGCCGAAACCCCCGTCCCACGCGCACCTGTCGAAACAAGA
>JAGQKG010000155.1 GCA_020430245.1 Nitrospira sp. | reverse complement strand
GCAAGGCCGCAGCCGTTTTTACGCACGGAGCGTACGCTTAGTACGTGAGCACGGAAAAATGGCGAGAACGCCGCTGGTAGATGTTTTCAACTGATCCGTAGAAGAGTTGAACCCGTCTCTCGGGGATCGGTACCATGAAAAATGGCCAAACGGGTCTCTGCATCCAAAGGGAGCGTGCCTATGAATGTTTACTTAGAACATGTGTGTTTGTTGGGTGTACGGCAGCCTTTCACATGGTTCTTGGATGCGTCACCACCGGGTTATGCACAGACGAACGAGTCGTTCAACGGACTCAAAGCATTCATAACCGGTTAGGATACACCGGTCCTGAACTGTGGAAGGAGATTGCACACTCACAGGGCTATAGCCGTGACCAGGCAGTGGACTTGAAGGGTCGCATCGGCAAGCTCGTGTCCGCTTATGAGCAACTGTTTGTCGAAGCGGACTGTAAACGCCGGGAATTTCCCGCTTGTAAGGAATTGATGACCGCCGGTTTGCGGTTCAACTCCACCATTCTTGACGCAGAGCATCACGACCTGCCTCCACTCCCGCCGTTACCGGAAGGGTATCGCTGACATTCGGGTTCTTGAAAAACTGCTGAAACGGGGACCACACGTCCCACCGTTAAGCGGCTGATCCTCCCTGCCCAGACTTCGGTCCGGTTGTCGCAGCATCGGCCACGCCAAAGTTTAAGATTGTTCTGGAATTACCGATACTTACACGCATCGAGTGCTGCCGGCCCAGCCCGAGTCGGGAAGCAAAATCGTGAGTTCACTATCAACTGGGTTTCGGCCTCTTCTTTATCAACGCTGATTCAATCCAAGGATCGAATTCCATGAACACTGAAAAATTCCGCTTGGTGACCCGTAGCGATTTCGACGGATTGGTCTGTGCCGTTCTCCTGAAAAAAGTCGGCATTATCGACGACATCAAATTTGTGCATCCCAAAGATATGCAGGATGGCAAGGTGGATGTGTCGTCGCGGGATATCACCACCAACCTGCCCTACGTCGAGGGCGTGTATCTGGCCTTCGATCATCACCTGAGCGAAACCATCAGAAACACGGGTGAGCGAAGCAACCATATTATCGATCCGGACGCCCCGTCGGCGGCGTGGGTGGTCTACCGGCATTACGGCGGCGAAAAAACGTTCCCGGCTGAATGGAATGAAATGATGGAAGCCGTGGACAAGGCCGATTCCGCCCAGTACGGGATCGACGAAATTCTGAACCCGCGCGGCTGGTCGTTGATGAATTTCATCATGGACGCCCGGACCGGCTTGGGACGCTTTAAGGAATTTCGCATCTCCAACTATCAGTTGATGATGGAGCTGATCGAGAAATGTACCAGCCTCAGCATCGATGAGATTCTGGCGCTGCCGGACGTACAGGAACGGGTCACACTCTTCCAGGAACATGCCGTATTGGCCAAGCAGCAAATCCAACGCTGCTCGACCGTCCACGGAAAGCTGGTGGTCTTGGATCTGCGAAAAGAAGACATCATCTATGCCGTCAACCGGTTTATGATCTATGCCATGTATCCGGACTGCCAGGTTTCCATCCACGTCATGTGGGGCTTGAAGCAACAAAACACCGTGTTCGCGATCGGCAAATCCATTCTGAACCGGAACTCACCCACCAATATCGGAGAACTCTGCCTCACCTATGGGGGTGGGGGACATCAGAATGCCGGGACGTGCCAAATCGCCAACGACGAGGCCGGTGCCAAGCTCAAAGAAATCGTCGACAAGATTTGCGCCGAGCAACTCACCCCGGTCGGTGTGTAGGCGAGGACTTACTGCATCATCTTCGCGGCTTCCCATCCTGTTTAGAGTAGGACACGACGCATAATCCGAGGATGCAGGAGACTGACGGGGGAAGCCATGAGGTTCATCACCCGCAGGAACTGTAAATAGACGACGGAGTCGTGGTGCGTGGCCCGATGTACTCGGGCCAGATACCCATTGAGAAGATCCGTCATCGGAGGTTTGCGCCCTTGGGTTTCGGGGTACCGGAAATCTTCACACCCGGCAATCTGCCAGGGGATGTCCACGACCTTGGCAACCTTCCGAAAAAAAGACCGCCACAGTCCTTCAAGAGAACTCCCCCGACGTAAGAGCGAATCAAGCGCGTCGGCCTGCATCGCGGCCGATGTCATCCCTTGCCCGTAGATCGGGTTAAAACTCGCCACGGCATCTCCTAACACAAAATAGCCCTCGGGAAACCGGTTCAGCCGTTCGTACCGCCGACGAAGACTCGAGTGGAACTTGTACGTGTACACGTCCGAGAGCGGCTCCGCGCGCTGAATGACATTGAACACATCAGCAACGGGCAGGTTCCGGAGAAACTCCCGGTAGCCGGTATCATCGGTGGGCGGATGATCTCCCAGCCAACCTCCCGCCGACACGATCCAACGGTCCTGCTCCATAGGAAACAGGAACGCCATATGTTTTTGATAAGGCGGGGTCGGCGAAGTCATTACCAAGTTGGCCCCGATCAGGTCGTCAGGCCGGCGCCGATAAATACGAGTGGCATACCCCACGCCAACGGTGATTTCCTCTTCTCGTGGTCGTGAGTACCCCAGACCTTCCAGCCATTTTCCCGTGGCGGATCCTCGCCCGCCCGTATTGACGACAAAGTCGGCCTGAATAATAGGAGTCGGGCCCTGGTGCTCCTCGGAAGCTAGTTCAACCCCGACGACGCGAGAACGATCAGGGGTCGTTACGAGGCGACTGACCGTGCAGGAAGCACGAAGAGTCACGTTCGGAAGGTCAAGCACCGCCTTGCGGATCTCCCATTCCAGGAAGACCCGGCTCATGGAGACTCCGGAAAGACCACTGGGAAACTGAAGTTTATAACCGTTGTGATGATACCAGCGGATGGATTCGCCCATATCCGAAACGACGGCGCCGCCTTGGACGAGCGTGGACTCGAGGTGTGGAAACAGTCTGTTAAGAAGGCGAAACCCTTGAGCCAGCAGACCGTGGAGGTGGCGTGTTTGAGCTTGCCCTCGCCGCGCCTCAGGATAATCGTGGACCGGGTCCCGTTCGAAAATCGTGACGCGCTCGAAATGATCGCTCAAGATCCGTGCGGCCAACAGTCCGGCAAAACTGCAGCCAATGACCACGGCATGGGAACGATTAGTGGGGAAGGAGGCAGGCATGCCGCATTGCGAGACCGGAAGAAAAAGCGAGGCTCGCAGCTAATTTGGTTGAGGTAAAACTGGCTTCAAGGAACGGAATCAAATCGGTGTAGTGGCCTCTATAAGATCCCCGTCGCGTGGGCAGTTGATATCTAGAGTTTTCATGTTTTTTATTTTGCTTGTTCAAAGTTCAGCTGAAATCTACTTTTGTGAACGGAGGCCTGGAAAAGTTTAACATGGGGTAAAACTACTTTTACCTCTTTCTTAATTTGTTCCCTATTCTCAAAACTCATTCTACATCCCAGGTAGAGGCTATCAATTTCCTCCGGATGAAATGGTACGTCAACATATAGTTGGTCAATTTGATCGGGTCGAAAGTCGACAATTCGCCACTCTTTTTCATAGTTCCAATGGTAGCTTTTGGTTAGGGCCTGCTTCTTAAAATAGTCCAACTCTGTGAACTTTCCCACGCCGCATTGATGGTCAACCAAATCTGCAATAGTGACCATTATTGGAATTTCGTCGGTATATGAGACTTGTTGGGCAATGCATAAAGCATTATCTTTTTCAGGTAAACACGTAAGTTTAAAAACTATCCCTGTGTGATTTTCGGCATAATGTGCCCACATAAGTAAATCGTCCTGGACTTCGGAAATACAAAAAATTCGCATATGTTTTAAAAGGGTTTTCCAATCGTCATTTAGTCCCTGAAGATTTGATTGAGCACTTTTAAATGATTTGTTCATTGGGGTTGCCATTGAATCAACTTCCCCTTTTTGTAGGCTAGAAATAATCTCAGGAATTTTGTTCTCGAGTTCGCCATTGCGGATTGCCATTATTATACGGAACAGCGGGTTATTTAAAGAACCACCCGGGTCTACGCGGGCTGAAATTCTTCTTTGGATTTCCTCCCAAACCAAAAGAGCAGGGTTTTCGGCAATGAAACCGTTCCTAAGATCCATTTGAGTATCAAATGGATCATTAAATAAAAGAGGGGAGCTCCAGCGGTATGTTAAATCCCTGAGGATAATTTTGGCGGTGTTAAAAGTTGTATATTTGTAGAAGAATTCTCTCTCATGAGTTTTGGGCATTTGGATTTGATTCGATTTGTTTTTTCCAGCTTTAAAAAATCCAATAGTTCTTTTCGTTTGTCATCTAGAAGTTATCCCTCGGTTCTCACGATCCCCATCTTTTTGATCTAGATCCGGAAGAGGAGAATCCTGGGTTTGATGCAAAGCAATTTCACCTCGCCGTCGCGGGACGTGACACGTCTAGTTACCTAGAATTTCGGTTGCAAGTGTTCGGCGCACTGTTCCTTAGAAGCTCTAGCCTCTTCTTCCCCATCGTAGCGTTTCGGTGAGACTCCCTTTTTCATTTTTCCCTGGGAACGGGTTGCGGCTAGACCTTTGTATTATGTTATCCAAATTGTTGAATAATCTCACCATTCACCTGATCATTCACAAAATTGAACAGAGATCAGGATGCTTTGGTTTTATTCCTCGCGTTTCAAGCCAGCAAAAGTAAACAGCGGGGAATAATCTTCTTGATCTGCTGCCCGGAGGGCTGAAATGTACTCGCTTCGGCGCGGTCCAATGGCTTGCAACTCATGACCACCCGCCCAGTCGATAGGAGGTTGATCAAAGATTTTCATCAATATGGCGTCAGCCATCACTCGTGCATGGCGGCCATTGCCGTTTGGAAACGGGTGGATGAAGACCAACCGATGATGAAAGCGGATTGCTATTTCCTTCGGTGAATACGTTTTGTGCTCAATCCAGTAGCGGGCATTATCCAGCAGTAGCCGGAGCTCGACTCCTATCTCCCTCGGATCGATGCCGATATTTTTTTCAGTGTTTCGAAAGTTGCCTGCCCATTTCCAAACTTCTCCAAACAACTGCCGGTGCAGTTCGCGCACATAGCGCTCTGTGAGAAGGTCTTTCTTTCGGCTCCTCCTCATCCACCGCATCCCGTTTGCAACGTTGGCCTGCTCTAAATGATCCAACTCGCCTCGGGTCGTCACATGTTTGTGTTTGAGTCCATCCCTTTCGTCGAGAGTAAACGGTGTCGCTCCCTCTGGATCATCCATGTATTTCATGCTTCATCATCCCAAAGATCAGCAGGAGGGTTTTGGAGGATGTCCTTTTGCAGACGTTCAACCTCAAATGTGATCTGTTCCTGTGACAAGGTCTGGTCCTCCAACGCCATGTGCTTGTGGGCTTCCTCAACGCGTCGTGTAGCTTTTTGTTGGGCACGAGCGGCCAAAATATCTTCTACGTTGGTTTCGGGGATGATGGCGTAGGTAAGGCGACAGCCCATGGCTTCAGCCATATTTTGCAGGGTTTTGAGCGTCACACTGCCATTCAGTTCTCCCTTTTCGGTATTAGAAACCTGTGCGCGGGTGACTCCGAGTCTTCTGGCCAGTTGTGCAGCGGACATACCCAAGGCCTTGCGAACCGTACACAGCCAGCCTTCCGGCGGTGATTCAATATGGCTTGCCTTTATGGCTGCCCGGTTCACCTTGTCTTGATACTGTTTGGCTACAATGGATTTTATGGTCATGCGTATACCTTTAAGTTGACTATTGAATTTTATTTGTATAGTTATAAGTATACTTATTATTTATTAATGTCAACTTTAATGTATACAAAATAGCCAAATCCTCTTGATACGGCAGTTTAGAAAGCCAAGTGGTAGGACTTTTAGGGAGCGGTAAGGTCTTCCGAAGGCCTGGGAATTCAACCGCAGAGTGGGGGCGTAATCTAGCGTGCTGGCAAGATGTGTGTGCTAAACATTTCTCAAAGGGACTTCACAATCCCCATTTTTTTGATGCGGGAGATGTGGGAAGCTGCCTCGGTCTCACGGCCATGCTTAGGGTGGCTGAGTTTTTGTTGACAGCTTCTTGTGGTGGCATTAGCCTGAAGGCAGTGTCCATATTGATTCATATTAAACCCTTTCCCAAGGTTCCAAGGTCATGAAAAACGGGAACATAGAATCGGCCCTCACCTGTATAACGGGTGCCGTACCGGGTCTCCTGGCCGTTTACCGTTTTGGGTCACAGGTGAAGGGCACGGTTCACTCTAAGAGTGATATTGACTTGGCTGTATTGGCTTGCAATCCACTGGTGCCAGGTCAATTGGCTGAACTCCAACAGAATCTTGCGGTCGTCCTCAATTGTGATGTTGACTTGATCGATCTCCGCGCTGTCTCGACGGTGATGCAGATGCAAGTGCTGTCCACTGGGGAATGTCTGCTCTGTGAAGATGTCCAAGCGCGGGAAGTGTTTGAAATGATTGTCTATGCCTCCTATGCGCGGCTCAACGAAGAGCGAGCTGGCATTCTTGAGGATGTGCGGGCCAGAGGTTCTGTGTATGCCGGATGATGTCGTTCTCAACAAAGTGGCAAGTTTGGAGCGTGGCATTGAACGGATTCGTCAGGTTTACGCGCAGAACGATCAGAACCTCTATGAAAATTTGATGGCTCAGGAATCTATCCTTCTCAACCTCCAACGAACCTGTGAAGTGTCGATTGATCTGGCTATGCACATTGTCCGAAAGCGGCGATGGGGTGTTCCCCAGGAGAGTCGGGATGCCTTTGAGTTATTACGTGCCCACGGGCACTTAGACGACGAATTGTCCCAGGCAATGAAGCGGATGGTAGGATTTCGGAATGTCGCCATTCATGAATACGATAAACTGAACCTGGACATTGTGAAGGCGATCGTCACTCAGCGGTTAGATGATGTCCTTCGATTTGGCCAACTCATGCTGAAACTGGAAGGGGAATGAGACCCTTAGCCTAGTTCGTCCAAATTGCTTGTCTAATCCGGCTTTCCTGCCTTCTCTTTTCTGAAGGAGGATTCCCTGCAACTCCCCATAAGCATTTAGCTTGTCTTCTTATTAAAAATCCCTTTTGATCAGTTGTTAACTTTCACTCACAGATTGGCCAATTTGACTAGCATTTTCAAAATAACGTCGATGTGTGCGACGGAGAGCATCCTCGTTAGCTGCTTCGAGTAAAACCACTTCACGGCCTATGTGTAGTTTATGAAGCTCCAGTTCAATCGATAACCTTTTATTTTCAGCTTTCACCCGGTCATTATCATTGAAGCTGGTAATGTTAATTATCTTTCCTTTTGGTCGATCATATTCCATTAAGAAAATCATTTTATATTCACCAAAATTCTAATAATTTTTAATAAACTTATTGAGGTTTTTAGCCATTTCTTTTTTTATTTGACCTAAATTTTTCCGCAATTCAATCAACTCAAGCTTATCTTTGCTATCAAATTTTTTCTCTTCTAGATAAGCAATTCTAATTTCTGAACTTTCAATTTGGGCAATCAGAGATGAGGATTCTTGCAGCGCAGCCTGGATATCGTACTTACCACCACCATACTTAATACTTGGATCGCCCACGTCCGATAATTTCTCAGAAACTTCGGCCCACAAATGTTGCAACATGCTTCGAACTTGGATTTCGACCCATTGCCCCTCCACATCCACGATTATATGAACTCCACGATATCCGTGACTAGGGTGGAGACGACGATCGACAATCTTGCTTTTAGGAAAAATTTTAATCAATGAGGAAATGATCTGGTTTTGATCAACAATTGTACCAACAACGATTCTACATCCAGCAATATCCTGGAATTGGCTGAGTCGAATACTCTCGCGCTTCAGTTTTTCGATAATAGCAGTTGTAGATTTGGCAGGCCTGCCACTGGGTTCTGCTTTGGTACGAAGGCGAATTGCTTTAACTGTTTTCTCGTAGGCCTCGTGAAAAGACCTCCTAAACTCATCCAGTAATTTCAGATCTGTCTCATTATATTTTTCATTCCTTAATCTTTCCCCGAGGCGGTCGACTTGGGATTTGGTTAATTGGTCTTTCACTTTTTAATCCCCATTTTTTTGATGCGGGAGAGGAGGGTGGTGGGTTTGAGGCCCAGGAGTTCCGCCGCCCCGCCGGTGCCGTAGATTTTCCAGTCGGTTCGTTTTAACGCGGCTTCGATGTTGGCTTTTTCCTGAAGGCGCATGTCCTCTTCGGTCAAAATCTCGCCTAGGTTGCCGCCGTTTTTCTTGATGGGGGTTTTCAGCGAAGCTCCGCTGGCTTGTGGAACCGGCAAATCGAATTTCACCGATCCGCATCGTGAAGAAATCACTGCGCGCTCGATGATGTTCTGGAGTTCCCGCACGTTGCCGGGCCAATGATAGGTTTGCAATTTTACCACTTCGGCCTGGGTCAGTTCCCGTCCTGTGCAATTCAGTTTTTTGCGGACGTGGCCCATGAACATGCTGGCTAGCAACGGGATGTCTTCCTTGCGATTGCGCAGGGGGGCCACTTCAATCGGAAACACATTCAGCCGGTAATAGAGATCCTGCCGGAATCGCTTGGCTTCCACTTCCTGGGCCAACTTCCGGTTGGTGGCGGCGATAATGCGGACATTCACTTTCCGCGTGGTCTCCTCCCCTACCCGTTCGTATTCCCCTTCCTGTAAGACGCGTAAGAGA
>JAGQKG010000154.1 GCA_020430245.1 Nitrospira sp. | reverse complement strand
GACTTTAGATTGTCCTGCCCGATATTCTTCATCACGGGCGTTCCATTCGGGTTCCAATGGACCCCAGAGGTTGGGTACTTCCAAGGCGCGCTGCACCAGCGCGTTTTTTCTTTCGAATTTTGCCGCCTCAAGGGACCAAATGGGAGCCATTTTTTGGCAATCCATGACCATCACCGAAGTATCATTCTGTGCAATGGAGAGAAAGCCATGCTCCTTCAAATCGTGGTCGAATAATGTTCCAGGATCCGCCAGGTAGATTTGATCGACATCGTTGTAAATCGCTCGTCCTGCCTGGCCCGCAAATGTCGGGATCGCAAATCGATAATTCGTAAACCCCGTCAGCCATTTTCTTCTGTCAAATCCTGATAATTCCTTCATGAGGAAAATTTCGTACACTCGACCAGGATCCCGAACTTGTTCAATGGACCAAATGAGTATGCGTTCGGCTCGGCCCTGAGCTGATTCGCTTCCAACGAAAATTCGGACGGGAGTTTTTCCGGAGGAAGCAAGGCCTTCTCTGATCTCCAAGATGATTTTTTCGGGTACTACCCTGATGCCGTTGGGTCTAGAGCGGTGACGTGACATTGGACGTTTGGGGAATTATCAAGATCGTTGTTTCGACAGGAACGCGAAACGCTAGCATTTTTTAATTGAGGGTTGCATCTGGTTGTACGTGAGCAGGGCTGATGCTGGTTTGAGTTACATGAGACAAATCTGCAAATGCGGAAATGATTTTTTCAATTTGTTTCTGTGTATGAGCTGCGCTCACACTGCATCGCAAGAGGCATTCGCCATTTGGAGTGGCGGGAGGAATCATAAGGTTGACATATATCCCATTTTCCAAAAGTTGTTGCCACATGGCGAGAGCCAATTCTTTATTGGGGATCATTGCGGCAATAATAGGTCCTACCTCCGCCCCAAGGATATATCCACTCTTTGTTAACCCCTCATACAAATGCCGGGAATTGGTCCACAGCTGCTGCCGGAGTTCTGGATGAGCCTGGATGACACGAATGGTCGCTCGTGTTGAAGCAACCACTGACGGACATGGGGAAGCGGTAAAAATATAGGGACGACTGGTGTATCGGATTAATTCGAATTCGGGGTGGAAGCTTATGCCGAACCCTCCTGTCGAGCCCAGGCTTTTGCTGAATGTCCCGACGATGCAATCGACGTCCTGTTCGACTCCTGTTTCTTCCGCTAACCCCCGGCCATGTTGTCCGAGTACTCCCAGCGAATGCGCTTCATCGACGATCAAAGTGGCCCCATGTCTTTTCTTCACTTCGACGATTTCGGCCAATGGGGCTCGATCCCCCAGCATGCTATAAATGCCCTCAACGACAATTAAGGTTCGATAACTTCGGTCTCCCAATCGACGGAGTCGTTTTTCCAAATCTGTCACATCGTTATGCTTAAACCGGATAATCTCTGCCCCTCCCAATCGGCATCCATCATAAATGCTGGCATGGGAGTCTCCATCTATTAAAATGGTGTCCCCAGGACCTGCAAGAGCAGAAAGTACTCCAAGATTGGCCTGATAGCCTGTGGAAAAGACGATTGCGTAGGGTGCACCGTAGAAATCTGCGATGGCTTTCTCGAGCTCCTTGTGGCTCGCGAAAGACCCATTTGCCATCCTGGATCCGGTGGTGCCGGTTCCTTCCTGAGCAAGCGCCTGTTGGCCGGCTAGAATGGAGTCTGGATGGAAGGTCAATCCTAAGTAGTTATTGGTGCCGACCAGGATGGTCTTGCGGCCGTTGAAAATGGCTTCTGTTGGAGAAATGATCTTTTCGACGGTGATGTGGAACGGATTGACCCCACTTTTCAGTAACTCGTTTCTGGCTTCTTGAATTGGAAGAAATTTGTCAAATAGCGACATGATTACCCTTTCAGCAACTTCTCAATCTCTTCGCCCAGGTCCTTAACTGTTCGGATATTGGGAAGATTGTTCAGAGGGATGGAAATATCAAAGTGATCTTCGATTTTTAAGAGGACTTGCATAACTTGTAAGGAATCCAATCCCAGTTCTGCGACCAGCTCGGTTTGTTCTTTTAACCGAAAGCCCTGTTTGGTAAAAGGTTTGAGCGTGTCGAACAGTTGGGGAAGGATTTCGGAATAACTCATCATAAATTATTAGCCTTCTTGCAGGAGGAAGAGAACAAACCTGTACTACTCCCAATGGGATGGCATGAGCCTATCCGATGTGAACAACCGACGCAAGCCTTCTTTGAGGCTGATTTGTGGTCTCCAGCCGAGCTTCTGTGTCGCGCGAGAACTATTACAGACCCAATTAGGGTGGAGAAGTTCAGCAACCTTCCCGCTTGTGAAAAGAGGAGTATATCCAAAGATACGGGAAAATATTTCATTACTTTTCCCTGCTATTTGTAACAGGCTTGGTGGAATACGCAAGCGCAGGCGGAGGTGGGGATTGGAAAGACGAAAGACATCTTCCCAGGAATATCCCCCAGGAAAGCCATCATCAATCTCAAAGGTCTGAGAGAGTGGGTCTCCGTTTTGTAGCCAATGGAGAATAGCGTTAGCGAGATCCTCGACATGAATTAAGGAAAATTTGGCTTGGGAAGGACCGAGTTGAACCCCAATTCCTTTGCGTAACATGGTAAAGAGAGGGAGCAGCGCACGGTCTTGCGGTCCATAGACCGCAGGTGGACGAAAAATACTCCACTTTAGTGACCCCGCCTCTCGGGCTAAAACTGATTCACCTTCATATTTACTCCAGGCGTAGGGAGAGAGTGATGGCTCACGAGCGGCGAGAGATGAAAGTAGGACAAATCGTGGGAGAGGAGATTGTGCAAGGCAGGCTTGAATTATGTTAGAGACTCCCATCACGTTGGTCGGATAGAAGTCTTGTGGGCTAACACCGCGAATCGCTCCTGCGCAGTGAATGACTCCAACCGAGTCTTTGACTAAGGTTAAAAGGCTGGCAGGATTTTCCAATTGGCCTTGGACCGGTGTGATTCCCAGGTCCTCAAGCTTTTGAGCTTGGCGGGGAGAGCGGGACAGCCCACGCACATGCCATCCGCCGTGCCTTAAACATTGTGCAATGACTCCCCCAATGAAACCGGAAGCCCCGGTTAGGGCAACGGTAGTGCGCATAGACCGTGGAGGACGTGTGGGAAAGGTATCCTGGTTTTAGGCAGAGCTAGCGGTGGCAAACAAGTTTGTTGTTACCTCTTCCCACTGAATGCGGGTAAGAAAGTCCGCTTTGGCACGGGATCGAGATAGTTTTCCGGATGACGTCCGCGGAAGTGTTCTTGGTGGGATAAGTTCAATATAGCATGGGATAGACAACTCTTTGTGTACTAATGATCGTAGGCGCTGAACCAAGTCTTCTCGCTTTTGAGTATCCATTTCACGACATTGAACCACCATGATTGCGATCTCATGGCCGTCTGGTGTGGAAACGGAAAAAGCGGATGCGTCACCTGGTCGGACTTCCGCCTGTTGCTCTGCCATGAATTCTAGGTCCTGAGGCCAGATATTTCGTCCATTAATGATAATCATATCTTTGGAGCGACCGATAATTACGAGGCTGTTTCCGACCCAATAACCGATATCGCCCGTATTCAGCCACCCATCAGTGGAAAGGACCTCCCGGGTCAAGATGGGATCATTGAAGTATCCCGTCATGGTGCTTGCGCCACGAACAAAAATTATTCCACTTTCTCGTTCCTTAACGACATCACCAGACATATTTCGAATTTCGACTTCATAGCCTGGGAGAGGAACTCCGCAATTCACAAATTTACTGCATCGAGCTGGCTCATCATCCTTGGAGAATTGGAAAAAAGGCATGGCTAGCCTGTTATTGGAGAGATGATCTCCATCGATTCTGTCCACTTCAAGACCTTTGTTCAAGGGAGCGAAACTAATTGCCAATGAGCATTCAGCCATTCCATAACAGGCCAGAAAAGCTTCAGGTCTAAATCCGCTGGACCTCAGGGTTTCGGCAAAACGGGAGAGGCTATCGGCACGAATCGTTTCGGCTCCAGCACCGGCAATTCGCCAAGAGCTGAGATCATAGTGTTCATTGAAATCCTCCCCAAGCCTTCGCACGCAGAGCTCGTATCCAAAGGAAGGGCTGAAAGAAATCGTTGCCCGACTCTTGGTCATTAAACTCAGCCATTGACGTGGACGCATGGCAAAATCGCGTGTGCTCAAATAATCAACGGAAAGCTGTGAAGCGATTGGACCAAGGACGAATCCGACCAGTCCCATATCATGGTAGAAGGGGAGCCAGGAGACGCAACGGTCACCAGGCTGAACTTGTAATCCATGCTGGATGATTCCGGAAAGATTGGTCATTACGGCCGATTGAGTCACTTCGACCCCTCTAGGCCAACGGGTGCTGCCAGATGTGTATTGAATATAGGCTAATTCTTGAGGCTCCAGTGGGGTAAGCGGACCTTGAGTTTCCTCTAGGGACGCGAATGTTTCCGGTCCTCCAATGAGGGCCAGGTCCAACCCGGTTGCGGCTTCCTCCAAAAATGGCAAGAAACCTTCAGGTGCCATGGCAATAGAAGCCTGGCAGCTTTCAAGCAGCCGTCTCAGTTGGGTGACGTAAGCCTGCTGCCCGCCTAAATGCAACGAAATCGGGAGCGGAACCGGAATCAGCCCAGCGTACTGGCAGGCGAAAAAGAATCGAATGAAATCTGGAGTGGTATCAGCGATTAGGGCTACCCGAGCTCCTCGTGGTAGTTCTAATCCGTTCAATCTTCTGGCCAGGCTTTGGGCCTGTCGTTTCAGACTGGTATATGTCAGGACCTGGGTGAGTTTGCCCCTCCCTGAATAGAAATTACAGCCGGTTTCTCCTAAAGCTGCATAATCAAGGGCCTCTGAAAGGGTGGAGAAGTTCCCATGTTTAAGTCTGAGTTGGTGATGAGTTGGTGTAGCGTTCATTCTGTCTCAAGGATTAAAGACAACATTATTCCCAATGGGTTGTAAAAAAGCATCTAAACAATTTAAGCAATTGTAATGCCATTATTTTTTGGCGCGTAATAGCTAAGAACGAAGGAAAAGCGAAAAATTTTTTTTCAATTTAAATTAAATTGTAGCAAAAAAACCGCAAATTGAGTCTATTTTGCAACACGTTGCTTCTATTTATTAAGTATTTAAAATTAGTTAATTTATTCATGAGTCCAGTTATTCTTGAGGTGGCTAAAAATGTTTTGGCATACCTCTTCCGATATGTCATTGGGATTTTTAAGGAGTGGTGGGCCAGGCCATCCGTGGTCAAGAAATTGCTGTTGAGAAAATAATCGAGGTTTGTCATATCGGGGAATGACATGAAAATGAACCTCTGGGTCAACCATCATCAACATGAGGTAATTTATTTTGCTATAGGCAAATGCGCGTGAGACACTTGTCTCAATCTCACGAATGATCGTTGGCAGTTCTTTAAATGCATCGGCACTAATTTGGGAAAATGCGATGGCCTCCTCTCGACAAATCAATACCAATGATCCAAGGGTCACTTGTTGAGGGCGTAAGAGCACAACCCATTGGGGAAATTCTTTAAGGCAGGTGTTGGGATACCCAAATTTTTTCATCGTGGTGTTCATGAGCACGCCCTTATACCCAATGAGTCATCCTTGTGTCTATGAGGCAATGGAGCTCTCCTTTTCCCCATAGGCCTATATTGTCTCCTGTTCGGCATGTCGAAAATAGCCCACGAGTTTTGTGGCAAAACCTGGTTGCAACATTATCATGTGGCAAGGTTAGGTATTGAACCCATATGGGAGTGAGTCAGGGGTTTATGGGTGGCTGAGGGAACCTATGGTTTTCCTCCATAAGGCCCTGCATGTTTCCGATTGGGGGTGTCGTTTCAGGATTGCGTATTCTTGTGGCTTCTTTCGAAGGTTTCTATAATTGGGGCAGAAGTAATTCCCTGGGGACTCAGGTGAGGATGGGGTGAGGGCAATAGATGAATGCAGAAAGAGATGGAGGCTCTAGGGTGTTAACCAGTCAATGGTACCGTGAAAAGTATCTCCTTGATCGCATGACATTTCGCGATTTACTGCGGGCATACGTCCTATACCCGAGTATTCAAATGTATGCGATGTTATTGGCCTGTAGTATTTTCGGGGCCTTCGTGTTCTTCCCGTATTTTCCTGTTTCTTTAGTGCAGGTGGCAGGAAGTATCGGAGGGACACTGCTGGCTTACCCATTCGTGGAATATGCTGTTCATCGTTTTATTTTACATGGGCGATATCTTTATCGGTCGCCATGGACGGCAGCATTATGGAAACGGATTCACTATGATCACCACCAAGATCCCAATGATTTGCGAGTGCTGTTTGGGGCAGGTTCAACCACCCTGCCGACCATTGTTGTGACCACCTTTCCCATTGGAATGAGTATTGGGGGCTGGGTAGGGGCTGCCCTTTCTTTTGCGACAGGATTAGCGTGTTTTATGGTGTATGAACTCTGTCACTGTATGCAGCATTTACGGGTGAATCCAAAAAATAAATTTTTACGGCGTGTTAAACGACACCATTTACTGCATCATTTTCATAACGAACAAGGAAACTTTGGTATCACGAGTCTGTTCTGTGATCGGATATTTGGAAGTCAGTATGGGAGTGCCGAAGATGTGCCGTTCAGTCAGACTGTTTCAAACTTGGGCTATGCGGATCAGGAACGATCTCACTATCCTTGGGTAGCCCAACTATCCGAACAGAAGCCATAAGAGGCGCATGAACATTCAGAATCGTGATCCTCATTTCCTCTTTCAAGTTCCCATTCCCTGTTTCCGGTGGAGAAACCAGGTTGCTTGGGAAAAGGCGTTTTGATTCGGGTTGAACCGGTCACGGACCGTGCCACCCTCAAAGAGTTTGTTCGCTTTCCCTGGACATTGTACGACTGCGATTCTCATTGGATTCCGCCCTTATTGGTCGAACGGTTCCATACCTTTTCCCAGAAAAATCCCTATTTTCAGCATGCTCGTTGGCAATGTTGGCTCGCCTATCGCGGGCAGGAACCCGTTGGACGAATTTGCGCCCAGATTGACGACCTGCATCTCAGCAGGTATCGGGATCAGACGGGGTTCTTTGGATTGCTTGAAGCAAAGGAGGAGACCAGTGTTTTTCAGGCGCTGTTCCATACGGCGGAAACCTGGCTTCAGACTCAAGGGATGACAAATGTTCGGGGCCCGTTTAATTTGTCCATTAATCAGGAATGTGGTTTGTTGGTCGATGGATTTGATTCACCGCCTATGATTATGATGGGCCATGCCAGACCTTACTACGCGCAATTGATTGAACGAAATGCCTATGAAAAGGCCCAAGATCTTCTAGCCTATCGGATTGGAATACATTTTAGTTTTCCTCCTGGCGTGTCGCTGTTTCTCAAAAAGGCGAAAACCTCGATGCGTATTCGTCCGTTACGGCGGAAGCATTTGAAAGAGGATTTGGCGATTATCAAGGATATTTTTGAAGAGGCCTGGTCGGACAATTGGGGGTTTCTTCCATTTACCGATGCAGAATTTGCCGAGATCGGTCAGCAGCTTAAGCTTTTGGTCGAAGATGATTTTGTGCAGATCGCTGAAATTGATGGAGAGCCAACGGCGATGTTGGTTGCTTTTCCCAATATACATGAGGTCATTCGAGATTTGAATGGGCGGTTGTTCCCATGGGGGTGGTTGAAAATCTTATGGCGGTTGAAAATGTCCTATCCCCAGTCGGCTCGGGTTGCCTTAATGGGGGTGCGTAAACGATTTCAATCCAGTCCCATGGGAGCCGCGATGGCCTATGGGTTGATTGAAGCTGTAAGGGAGGCTGGGCTGCGTAAAAATATTCAGCAGATCGAAACGTCCTGGATTTTGGAAAAGAATAAACGCATGCGTCACATTCTAGAATCTCTAGGAGCCGAACCATACAAGACGTATAGAATTTATGAGAAGCATCTTCAATGATTGCAGATATCTGTTTCAGGAGGACATATGGGGCTTGACACTCAATCTGTCACGGCTCTGGTTTTAGCCGGTGCCAGAACCGGTCGAGATCCAGTTGCCCAGATGGCAGGAGTAGCAAATAAAGTCTTGGCGCAGGTTGGTGGGGAACCGATGATCTTCCGTGTATTAGAAACCTTAGCCCAATCGGACGCAGTGGGAAAACGAATTTTATGCGGGCCTTCCTGGGAAACGGTGAAAGATAATTCGTTTTTAGGGACATTGATTGAGTCAGGAGCCGTCCAGTGGGTAGAACCTGGTCAGGGTCCGAGTCTCAGCGTTGCGAAGTTTCTAGACGAACATCCTCTGGAATTCCCTGTCCTGGTCACAACGGCCGATCATGCTCTGTTAACACCAGAAATGGTTAATTATTTTTTGCGTGAAGCCCAAGAAAAGCAGATGGATGTGGCCGTAGGCCTAGTGCCGTATTCCTTGGTTGTGGCGTCTTATCCTCAATCCAAGCGAACGGTTACTCGACTGACTGGCGGAGGGTTCTGTGGATGCAATTTATTTGTACTCTGTACCCCAAAGGCTAAGCGAATGGTGGAGTTTTGGAGCCGGATTGAGCGTGAGCGCAAGCATCCCCTTCGTCTGATTCGGACGCTTGGGGGGCTGGCCCTGGTCCGCTATGTGCTTGGTTGGTTATCCCTTGCAGAAGCCCTGACTCGGCTGGGGCTAAAGCTCAATCTTCATGTGCAAGAAGTGCTGCTTCCGTTTCCTGAAGCGGCCATTGATGTGG
>JAGQKG010000153.1 GCA_020430245.1 Nitrospira sp. | reverse complement strand
ATCCTGCCAGTCGAATGACCACAGCGCCCAATTGTGTCCGGAGATATTCTTCTCCTTGAACCCGAGGAAGGTCCGTGTTGACCGGAGTCTGTTCCGTGACGGCTCCGCAGTTTGTGCCATAGGCGGATGTGCTTCCCATCACCAGAATTCTACCGGACTTCCTGGGGCGACCGGCGAAGAATTGCTGGATCACATTCAATGGCGTCGCAGGAAAACACCAGATGAGATGGGCAGGGGTGGGAATGGATCGCCAGGTTTCAGGTTGGGTCAGGTCAAAATGAATTCGATGTGCAGGTGAAATATCTGAGAGATGGACATCCGGCATTCGGCTTGTCGCGAAAACGTTCCACCCTGCTTCGCAAGCCTGGTGATAGAGCCGTCGACCGGTATAGCCCGTGCCAAGAATGACGAGTGGATCATGGTGAAGGGAAGTAGGGCTCAAGGGAGAGGTCTAATCCGACTGTGTAGTTGGAAAGAAGGATTTTTTAAGAGCTAGGGCATATCCGGCCTGGGGCTTGCTGGAATTCCGACATTACTCATTCTGTTCTGAGACATATTGTTGGGCGTATCGGATGTAGTTCGCGGCAGATTCTTTGATCCACTGCATTTCAGCATCCGTCAGGAGGCGTTTCACTTTGGCCGGAGATCCCATGACCAGACTCCTCGAGGGGATGTGGATATTCCCGGTGATTAAGGCTCCAGCCCCAATGACACAGTCTTCTTCGATCACAACGCCGTCCATGATGATAGCTCCCATGCCGATCAGCACCCGATCATGAATCGTGCATCCATGGAGGACCACATGATGGCCGACGGTGATGTCATCGCCAAGAGTGAGGGGGTGGGTGTCATGCGTCACGTGCAACAGGCAGAGGTCTTGAATGTTGGTCCGATGGCCAATGCGGATAGAATGCACATCCCCACGTATGACGGCATGAAACCAGACACTCGATTCCGATCCGATGGCCACATCGCCGATGACCACGGCCGTATCTTCAATAAACGCGCTGGTCGCGACAGTTGGGGCTATCCCTCGATATGTTCTTAACATGAGCGTGGTCCTTTCGTCGAACACGGCATCTCCCTGTGAAGATGACAAGTGAAGGTTAGAGGCGAATGAGCATGGCGCCGATTGCCAGTCCTGTGAGAACAATGAGGATGATAAGGTACGTGGCCACGCTTCGGTCTGAGAGCCAATCGGTTTGCCAATGTTGAGGATAGGCGGCTTTTCCCGAAAAACCCCAGTCTTCTTGGTACAGTCCCATTCCCCTCTCGAGTTCAATTAATTGTTGCTTGGCCATTCGGTGTCGAGTGGCTTGTTGAAGAATCAGATAGACCACAAACCCGGACAACATGACCACACCGGAAATGGTCAACCATCGCATGGTGAAGTCGGGGTGTCCAGGGGAAACCACCGCGATGATCATGATCAAAAATACTAATACGGTGTTGTGGAATACCGACAACCGGCTCATGTATTCCCGTCGCCGGAGCACCTCGTTTTTAAATAACGGATAAAGCATACGAATGGTTTCGAGTTGCGTTTGGGATAATTCCCGGTTGGTGTGTGGTGAGTCAGGCATAAATCGGGTCCAGCTACCTCAAGAGAGAGGCAGATGAGCGATCATCCACTTGGCCAAATGGGTGGTCATGAGACGAAAATCTTCAGGCCGTCCGAATTGATGGTTTGCACCGGGAATGAGACGAAAATCCTTGGGCACGCTCAGAGACGTCAGTAATCGATCAATCTGATGGACCGGAATGATTTCGTCTTGATCCCCATGCACAATCAGTGTGGGGGCTTGAATACGCGAAGCTGAGTTGTAGCCGTTATAGGTGAGACATTCCTCGAAAAAGGCATACGGCAGGTGTATTGGACGGTTGCCACCGAAGACGTCGGGTATGTGGTTGGTGCGTTTCCATCGGTCCAAGGCGTCTGCTCCTAATTCCAGACGAAGCACTTCAGAAAAATCGACCACGGGGCATTTCAAGCCCAGGGCTTGGAGGTGAGAATACCGAGGGGCCGAAAGTATGGCCATGAATCCACCAAAACTAGATCCGATGAGTCCGAGAGCCTTCATGGATCTTTCGGTGAGAAAGCGGACGGCCGCATCCAGTTGTTCCTCACATGTTTTGATGCGGAGGTGTGACAAGGGCTCCGGTGAGTCACCCATACCATACCAATCGAATCGGAGTGTCGCGATGGATTCAGGAATGAGAAGGTCGGTCAGCCGCCGATTGGTTCGACTGTTTTTATCGGAGGGAAATCCATGACAAAGGATTACAGCTCGATTCGTGGAAGCAGCCGGTTGAGCGAAAATCCCTGTCGTCACGATGCCGGATGAACCGGTAAAGCTGATAGGAGCTTCAGTCCTCCCGTCCCAGCGGTCTGTGGGCGATGCGGTTTCCACGCGTTTGGCTAGGCTTGCAGAAAGTAGAAGTGGTCCGTAGGGCCATTTCCCTGGCCAAGAGCAAGGCCGTGACGAATGGCGTCGGTGGTATAGTGTTTGGCGGCCTCAATCGCGTCGGGAATGGTTTTCCCCTTGGCGAGATTTGCGGCAATGGCAGAGGCCAGGGTGCAGCCTGTTCCATGAGTTGTATTCGTCTGAATGAATTCGCCCTTAAACATATGAAAAAACCGGCCGTCATAGAGTAAGTCGGTCCCCGGCTGTTCCAGGAGGTGCCCGCCCTTTATCAGGACATGTTTGCACCCCAATTGATGAATTATTTTTGCAGCCTCTCTGGCATTGGCCAGAGTCTGTATGGTGAGGCCGGATAACATTTCGGCTTCAGCAATATTTGGGGTTAGAAGGGAAGCCTGAGGAAGCAAATTGGTTTTCAGTACTGCCATGGCATCTTGTTCCAGTAGTGGATATCCTCCTTTCGCAACCATAACCGGATCAACAACCAGGTGCTCAATCTGCTGTTGGGCCAGTTTCCGACTCACTGTTGTGATGATGTCGGAGGTCGCGAGCATTCCGGTTTTAATCACGGTGATAGGAATATCGGAGAAAAGCGCATCGATTTGTGCTTCAAGGATTGAAAGAGGCAGATGGAAAACAGCAGAGACGCCACGCGTGTTTTGTGCTGTAATGGATGTTAACACCGACATCCCGAACACCCCATTCGCAGCCATGGATTTGAGATCGGCTTGAATTCCGGCTCCTCCACTGGAATCAGAGCCGGCGATAGTTAGAACAGCTTGTTTCATGTGTGTCAGCGAATGGATAGCGTGTGGACAAACGGTAAGTCTAGCATGTCATATTCTGACTGATCTAGGGATGAAGCAGTCTAATTTTTTTAAGCGTAGAGATCCCCCTGTTCCAGCTTACGTCTGAATGCGTCGTGTTTTTGCGTATTTTCCCTTGACATTATAGGAAAAATATTTCATGGTGTTTGATTATAGAGTCACTCCTTGAGTGGTCTGGTCTTACCAGGCTTTTCAAGGATAGATGCTGTATGGAATCTCCCAATCCTTCAAAGTCTTCTCCTCCTTCCGATGAACAAGTTCACCGGAAGCGTCTAGGAGATCTGACGCTTTCCCTCGGGTCCTCCCAAGGGTCACCTGGACAATTATCCTCCGAATCGGAAGCGTCGAGCTACAATAACCGATTGCGCGACACTCTCCAATCCAATCCATCCTCAGCTGTCTTAAGACCTGATTTGCAGGAGGAATTGACTGCTCTCCGTCAGCAAGTGGAGCGGTTCATTCTCGCCTCTCAGGGGTCGCGTGAGGGGTTGTGGGTGGCCGAAATTTGTCCAGATATCCCCTGGTACTCTCCGGATTGTCCGGTTTGGTACTCTCCTCAGTTTATCGCGATGTTGGGATATGAGGAATCTGAGTTCCCTGGAGTGATGGGGAGTTGGGAACAACGATTGCACCCTGACGATCGGGAGCGGGTGTTTGAGGCCTTAACCAATCATATTGAAAAGAGGATTCCCTATCATGTGGAGTCCCGGTTACGCACTAAATCAAAGGGCTATCGTTGGTTTGAGGCCACCGGCGAGGGAACCTTTGACGCTGAAGGCAGGTTGCTTCGAGGTGGAGGAACCATACGCGATATCACGGAGCGTAAGTTGGCTGATGACATATCAAGACGGAACCACGCTCTGTTAGATGCTGTTCTTGAGGAAATGAGTGACGTGGTCTATGTTAAGGACCAAGATGGTCGTTACCTCCTGGTAAATCCTTCGGGAGCAGAGATCATGGGAAAGGCCATAACTGAGGTCATCGGAAAAACCGATCAGGAAATATTTGGTATGCATCCGCATGCGTTGTTTGTCGAGGGGGACGACCAGGTGATGCAATCTGCGGGGACCCAAACATTTGAGGTTGAAGTACAGGAACAACATCCTGTGTCCCGAACATTCTTAGTGACGAAAGACTCGTTTGGGTCTTTGCCGGATGGTCAAAATGGGGTCTTGGGCTTTGCTCGCGATATTACGTTCAGAAAAGCCGCTGAGCTCATCATTCAGGAACGAGAAAAACGTTTCCGGGCCATTATGGAAAATGCCTATGATCTGATCACGGAAACCGATTCAGAAGGACGGTTCCTCTATGTGAGCCCAAATTTCAAAGAATCTCTTGGGTACAGCCCTCATGATCTGCTTGGCACAAGTGTTTTTGCCCCAGTTCATCCTGAAGATCGGGGCAGAGTCATGGAGGAATTTTGTCAAGGAATGAAGATCTACGGTTCCGGCCGTTCAGTCTATCGCTATCGGCATCAGAATGGGGAGTACCGCTGGTTTGAAAGCACCGGACGAGCATTTCAAACGGCGCTCGGAGAACTTCGAGCAGTCGTCATTTCCCGAGATATCACACAACGAAAACAATGGGAAGATGCGCTAGAGGCGATAGTCAAAGGCAATGTGATTCCCGGATCTCCAAATTTCTTCGAAATCCTTGTCGGAGAATTGGCGAAAGCGCTTCAGGTGCCCATGGTTTTTTTGTCAGAGCGAATTGAGAAGAATGAGAACAAAGCCCGGACATTAGCTTTTTGGAACCAAGACCATTTTGAGCCTTCATCCGAGTATGACTGTCTTGGGGGCCCCTGCGAGCAGGTATTTCGGGGGAGCTCTGTTGACCAACCTTCTGGGGTCCAACATCTCTTTCCCCGGAGTGAAACGATTCGAACTCTGGCGGTCGAGGCATATTATGGGGTTCCTCTTCTTAATGCTCAGAATGAGGTTGTGGGAAATCTCGCGCTCTTGGATACGAATCCGCTGGTTCTTTCCTCTCAAGGGCACAATCTTTTGAAAATTTTTGCGGCACGAGCAGGAGCGGAACTTGAGCGCAAGCGCGCACAGGAAGAGGTTCAAAGCAGCCAGGACCGGTACCGTGAGCTCTACGATCAGACTCCGTTAATTTACTTTACAGTGAACAGTCAGGGTCACATTCTCTCCGTTAACCAATATGGGGCTCAATTATTAGGGTATGAGGTTGAAGAATTGCTGGGTACCTCTGCGTTCTCCGTGGTGTATGAAGAGGATCGTGACCTGTTTCAATCAGGTTTGGAGAAGGGGTTGCGTGAATCGACGAAAGGTATTCTTCCTGACTTTCGGAAAGTAAGAAAGGATGGGACTATCATTTGGGTGAAAGAGACCATTCAGGCCATTGAAAAAAAATCGGGGCCTCGGGTGTGGTTACTGTCTTGTGAAGATATTACAGAGCGGAAACGGACCGAAGAGGCTCTAATCTTAAGTGAGATGCAATTGCGGCATACCCAAAAAATGGAGGCGATTGGGACATTGGCCGGTGGCATTGCCCATGACTTTAATAATATTTTGGGTGCGATCTTGGGATATTCCGAATTGGCGATGGCTTATGCCACCCAGGATGAACGGTTAAAATCGTATTTAAATGAAGTGGTAGCCGCCGGGAATCGGGCCCGCGATCTTGTGAAGCAAATTTTAGCCTTTAGCCGTCGCTCGGAAAAGGATAAAGAGGCAATTGACCTGCGATTGGTCATTGGAGATGTTCTGAAAATGGTCCGTGCGAGTTTTCCTTCCTCGATTGAAATTCGAACCTCTTTGGATCTTGAATCCACGGTGATTTATGGTGACCGGACGCAAATGCAACAAGTGATTATGAATCTGTGTGCCAATGCGGAATATGCAATGCGGGAAGAGGGCGGTCTATTGGAAATTGTCTTAAGCCATGAGGGTATTCCTGAGGAAGGGATGCCGGGCATGGGACTCTGTAAAGCCGGTTCCTACCTTCAGTTGGTGATTCGTGACTCAGGAAAGGGCATACCTCTTGATATGGTCGAAAGAGTTTTTGAGCCATTCTTTACGACAAAACCGGCTGGAGAGGGCACGGGACTCGGGTTGGCGGTTGTCCACGGAATCGTGCATAACCACGGTGGTGGGATTGCCGTCTCCAGTCGTCCAGGGGAGGGAACCACCTTCACGGTACTTCTGCCACGTTTGGATGTGATTGCGCCTGAAAAGCCTGAGGAAGTCATTGCCTGGCCGACCGGGTCGGGAAGAGTCTTATTTGTGGATGATGAGGAAATGCTAACGCGCTGGGGGACACAATTTCTCAGCCATTTAGGCTATACCGTTGTGGCGAGTGTCAACCCGTATGAAGTCTTAGATCTTTTTCGAGCAGATCCATCGGGTTTTGATGTGGTCGTGACAGATCAAACCATGCCGACGATGAGCGGGGAGGCATTGTCTCGTGCGTTGTTAGGTATTCGAGCGGATATTCCCATTCTGTTATGTACGGGGTTTAGCCACACCATGACTCCAGAAAAAGCCAAGCAACTCGGTATTCGAGCTTTCTTGATGAAACCGGTCAACGGACTGTCTCTGGCTCTTGCGCTTCGGGACATCCTGGGTAAGGGTTCCACTCCGGACTCGACCCGTACTGCCTGAGGGAAAATCCGGCGATAATCACCATCCCCGTTTTGGTTTCTGTTCCCTGCTCGTAAATCCTCCCTGAGAAATTGTCCGACCCTTCCGCTGCCTGCCAACATCTCACCGACACCTTAGTCGGTTATCATCCTCCCGTCGTTGGTTTTTCCACCTCACTCTCGAGGGAATCCGATGTTGCTAGGAGCGAATGGTCATGATCGGCCACGGTGATCATGATCTAATGTTATTCGGAATGAGTCTGTGAAGCATGCCTTCGAATCCCTTTTGATATTGGCTGTCCACAAAGTCAAGCCCGTGGTCGCCTTGTTTGGGGAGATTGTGGCTTTGCTCAGTTTCTCGCCCGCGTTCAAGCATTTGAGCCTAGGAGATCTTGAGTGGCTGGTGATACCAGCCTTGGCTACCAACCAAATGATGGTCGTGCGTGGGAAGCTGAAAGACTAGAATGGTCTTCTGGTTCCCATGGGCTTCGCACTCTGGGCACATGTCTCGGAGGACGTGGACAAAAAGTTAGAAGCCCAGCAGAAGGCCAATATGCCGTTTCGGCTTGCGCCGCAGGACTGGAAGGGCGGAGCTATTCCCCGGCTGTTGGTCGTGTTGGCCCCTAAGGAAGTGGCGCAGGCCTTGGTAAAGAAATTAGAAGACACGGTGTTTACAGATAAGACCTATAAACAGTTTACGATGAGACCAATAGGCGTGGAGTCTCAGAACCTCCAGAAGGACAACGAAGAAAAGTCAAGCACGGTCAAAGGGACAAAGGACTAATACTAATAGAGGTTAAAATTAATCGTGTGACAATTAGGAAATGGATCCTGCACGGACGCCGGTCATCCAATACATAAAATTTCCAGGAGGGAGCAACAAACCATGAAAAAGATAATTCTTATCGTTGTGTTGGTGTTGATCGGGGCATCGGTGGCTATTGTCAGCATTTTTGGGTTCCCTACACCTGGCATCAAAAGATGACAGTGGAAGTTGACGTCGATGGCCAGCTCTACACCGGGTCAAGTGTCGTGAAGGTGACCGTGCGGGACAGTGATCCGCTGACGAAGGGGCTTGGGTTTTCCTCCCAGTTTGGGGCGAGGGGGGAAGCGGCGTTCGTCGAACTTCCAGGGAAGGGATATTTATTTGCTCTGCTCGATGGCGGTCCGCCCGATAGCGGACCGCAAATCAATGCAATCAATATATTTAAAGATCAATTGCCACGGAGTGGGGATGAACGGTTTGCGATCGTGGCGAAATCGCGATTTAAAAAAGACATTCCGCGGTCCCACTACCCCCTGCTGGTGACCTTTACGGTCATCACCGATCCTACGACGATCAAACAAGTGGATCCGGATAATCTGGCGGCCACGTTCGGGCCGGGTATCTCGCTCAAGCGCATCACGCTGGAAATCACCGACGAGCCGGTAACGGAGGGGAAGATTGAAAGTGTATTGGGGTGGTGGAACAATTTAACTGTACCCATTGGTGGAAAAGTAGATCGGAAATATGGTGATCCTTTATATGGGCTAGGAAAATGGAGTTTTGTGAGGAGGTAAAATGGCTATTTCATCAGAGCTCATGTATGCGATTTTGGCAATGGATTCCTACAATCGAGGGTATAATCCTGGCATAACACTCACAGGACACATGTTGGCAATGTTACCATTGGGGTAGACTCCGCTGTATTAAATATTGATCCCAATGATCCTAACCGAGTTGACCAAGCTGCTGGCTTCTACGCGGTGGCGTATGAGTGGAATGGCGAGACTATTATTTTGTACCGGGTGACAGATAGCAAGGGAGAATTACTTGGTACGGATTTTCCCATTGCGGTTGTTAATGATGATT
>JAGQKG010000152.1 GCA_020430245.1 Nitrospira sp. | reverse complement strand
CAGTCGCATTGTTCGAGGTCAGGACAACATTGGAAAATTAATGTTTTTCATAACATTGTATTAGTTTCGGTGTTTGACCGAGTTTGCGACTGACAAATGGTTTTGCCTACTTTTCCCGAAAGAAAAGTAGGTCGCCTGCCGGTGCGAAACCCGGCATCACCAATTATTGATTGGACATTATAGTTGTGAATACACAAGATGGATTCCTGAAAACAACCGCCAGGAATGATAGAGCACAGAAAATAATTTCTAGAGTCCCTTGCGATCTTCTCGCGGAATAGTCAGCTTAGCATCAAGAAAATCCTGGTGACTAAGATCCATGCCTTTCGCAATGCTTCGAATTTCCTCAATTTCCTCAAACGAGGTCTGATCGGCCGCATTGGCCACTTCAAATAAACAATGGAGAAACTCTTGCCGTTCAGTCCTCGTCGTTAACTCCTTAAAACGTTTTACCAATCGTACGCTATCCAACCCTCGAAAGATCCGGTGATGGCTAATTTCGGCCACCAGTTGTGCCTGTTCGTCTGTTAATGCCCAGTGACGTTTGAGTACGGCACTCATAGCTGTGGTTTCTTCTGAATCCACCACACGATCCACGCCGGCTACTCGTGCCATCAACCCCGCCGCGAGACACAGCTTGCGAATCTGGACATCAGGAAGGTCAAAAGTGATGCCCCGATCTTGTAATTCCATAGTGACCTGGAAATAAATGGTGTTCTTAATGAAATCTTCCAATCGACTTTCACGATCATGTTCTTCGGTATAGTGCCGCCCCCGTAAATTCAGCATTTGACGAAATGGCCGACGAAGATGTTCTAAAAAACCGCTACTGCCCTCCTCAAGATCGGCCCTAAGCTGTTGGACCACTTCTGTTTGTTGATCGCTACCGGATGGGTCTGAGGAAAGAAGTTTCCCAAGTGTCGCCAAAGCCAGAGCTTTATCCTCTGCCGACCCCATACGTCCTAGCACACGATTTAAGAGACGTTGCCGTTCTTCCTCACTCACCGGGGAAACCATATACAGTTCCAATTCCATCCACTCCTCTCCGGAAATCTCCGGCAATTGAAACAAGAGTTCTTTTAACCCGTTCACTTCGGTGGACGACAGTGTCCCGTCAGCCCATGCAGCACCGATCAACAGTTTACCAAGTTCAAGAATAAAGCTTTTATCGACCATCCCTATCCTTCCTTTCGGTATCTGGACTCTAGACGTGGCATACCGGTAAATCCCAGGCTCGCCTGCCTTGTCAACAACATTCATAATGATGTGGGAAATTCTAGGGACAGTATACCGAAGGAGATCCTGAGGCTAAAGAAGACGGTGAAATTGAACCAAGGAATATTCCCCGACACGTTAACTGACGTGAAGATATTTATGAACCATCCGTGAATCCATGGGAGCCCAGAATCGCTCGCAACACATCTTTCCACGTGACCATCCCAAGAACCTCCCCATCAGCAGTCGTGACCGGAAGGCAAGAGATCCCCCTGGCTAACATCAGTTGAGCCGCTTCCTGCAAAGAGCAGGATGAACGAACCGTCACCGGATGATGCGACATAATTTGATGAGCACGTTTATTGAGAGTCGCTTGATCCCGAGTGGTTTCCGACATCGTTCCGACAAACGGGCTGACGGCTTTCAACATATCCCGGTCGGAAATGATTCCCACTAGCTTTTCATTGTCAACGACGAGTAGATGATGAAACCGGACTTTCTTGAAAATATCTCGGACCACCTCAAGTGAATCATCCATCTCAATAGTGACGACTCTGATCGTCATAATTCTGCCGATTACCTGGGTTCTCGTCTCTGGCTCCACCTTACGAGGTCCTCATTTTATATAATGACTGAAGTCAGTCCTGTCCACAAACCTTTGCCGTCAGCTGCTGTGGCCGCCCACCCTCCTAATCGGCATCCTAGAATTAAAAGTTTATACGGATTCCGGTATACCCCAATCTATCAATACTGCAATGGGCTACGGATGTCAGTCATTAGGAAACCTTTTCTATTGGTATCCCATAGAGCTGTAACAGTACCTACCCCTGGATGTGCCTGTGGGGACCTACTGCGGCTATGGAATATTTCAAATCTTTTACCATTCCATCTGCATACGGATGACCGAGACTTCCGAGAGAAAAGTGGGGGGAGTGTTCAAAAAGGCTTATCCAGCAGGGCCGCAGGCGACTGGACGAGCGGAACGTACGGAGGAGTACCTGAGCATGGCCAGGCGGCGAGAACGCTGCTGGCGGCATTTTTCAACACTCCCTTACTACATTTCAGCACTCGCCCACCAGACTCATTGCCCTGCTCACCTCAGAAAGAGGCCAATTCGTCGTTCAGGTCTTCCCACCACTGTACGTGAGATCACCATGTTACAGTGTTACAGATTCTTTGGATCTTTGGAAACGTCGCCCATCGGAGTTGAACAAAAAGTTCAGGCCGATGAATGGGGCAGGGTACTCAGCAGTTCTTTCACAAGGATCACAAGATCAGATAGGAGAAAAGGTTTGGGGAGGGTGCGGGTTGCACCAAATTCAGCCGCCTCTACCAAAAATCCCAAATCACGGTCCCCACCTCCCGACATGGCTATAATTAGGGGAGGAGAAGGCATCCCAGCAAGTACACGTATCACTTCTAGACCGTCCATTTCAGGCATGAGCACATCGGTAATGACCAGATCAACGGGACTCTCATGATAGAGCCTCAATCCCATTCGGCCATCGGAGGCAGTCCGAACATCATAGCCTTCCATCACCAACCGATCTCGCAAGGTTGAACATATTTCGGGATCATCGTCCAAAAGTAGAATTTTTGCTTTCACATATCCACCTTCCCAGCATCTAGGCGCGGTTTCCTCCGGACATACAACATTGCGCATTTTCTTTTGAGGGTTTTTTCGGGCTTCACGTTTAAGAATTCCATACCGCCGTCTTAACAGAAAACGCCTTTGAAGTGCCTATTGTTTGCCGGCTCGGGACATCAAGGCCAGAAGCTCCTGAAAATCGTACGGTTTCGCCAGAAGGGCAAATGCCCCTGCCTGCCTTGCTTCCTGCTCTATTTCCTTTGTCATGTTACCACTCACGAGTATGACTCGAACATCCTGTCCCTTCACACGGTAGGACAGGGCTTTGAGAAAATCCAACCCATTGATAACGGGCATATGATAATCCGATATGATGAGGTCCACGTCGAGCCCGCCATCCAACAGGACTAGGGCCTCACGGCCATCCTCAGCTTCCCTGGAAGTAAACCCGTGATGCTCCAAATTCAGGCGCAAGGCCTGCCTGTAAGGTCGGTCGTCGTCAATTAACAGAATGGGTTTATTCATATGGTAGGCACATGGAATGGCCGCATAGGTATCTGGGATTGCCCCTGGGCCTGTGGCCTCGCTTATTGTTTCCAGGTTTATTACTACCGACTAAAAAGGTGATGAATCAATTAATCCCTGTTCCGCCCAACATCCTCTACTCAGACATAAGCAAAAAGATTGCCAAGCTTCCCCTGCATTGATTTCAATAAATCCATTAATTTAACCCATTGAAATTAAAAGTGAAATTTTCTTAGCGCTCTACCAGTTACCCATTAAGAGTGAGGGTAGTCCGAATTCAGATATCTAAATGGATAAGGGGACGTATCTCTTTGGTTGCTTGCAGAACGAAATATTCAGAAGATGTTCACCTATGGAAAAATTTATCATGCTTTCTAAAACCTCCATATTTTTCTCAAGAAAGGAGAAGACGTCTCTAGCGAGAAGAATGGGGCACAGGCCTTTCACGAAGAGAATTGTGAAAGGGTTCTCAATCGGAACACGCTTCTCATTTGATACTCTATGAGAAACTTGCTAAAAGACGCCTCCGAGTTTTCTGCATCCAATCCTAACGTTTGATGGCATCTGAAGCATGAAAACCAATTTCTCTCAATTTCATCCTGACCAATTTTCGTTTGCCGAGGATCCGGTGTTGATCCTGGAAGATTTTTGGAGTCAGGAAGAACGGAAGGTGGTTCGGGACGCGATGGCACGATCGAAATGGATTGCCCTGGCCGATATGCCACCCGTCGCTCAGGCCTTTCCCAATTGTGGAAATTGGCAGAAATCGGACATTGGCCCTTCAGACGCGGCACACTTCATCCAACGGGTGGGGATGTCGTGCATTGCCTCTTATGTTGAATCCTTTCCAAACATAAAACATCGGCATGTCAATTTTAACTATTATTCGTATGGCGCGGGGGACTGTCTCCCAACCCATGACGACACCGACGACCTTTATAGCTATGCCGAAGGCCGTCGACCTCCAACCCGTCGTCTCGCATTGGTCACCTATTTCCACGAAGAGTGGCATCCGGACTGGGGAGGAGAACTTATCTTGTACGGTCCTCCCACAGACTCCAAGAAGAAGACGTCATTACAGGTGACACATTGCATTCCTCCTTTGCCGGGATCTTTGGCCATTTTTACCGTGCCTCGGCAACATCGCGTCTGCCGGGTGGATGCACTAGCCGGAGACCATAAACGCCTTTCCATCGCCGGCTGGTTCATGACAGAACATTGAAACACTTCACAGCACCCAAACCTTTTTCGGTCCTATCATTTCAACTCCGGAAGAGATCCCACGTCCAAAGGCTGTGATGCAGCAGGGCCTTCCCAGCTTGAAGTTCCTGTGGTGAAGGTTCACAAAGTGCCTCAGTTGGATGAGACGTTGCCGTACCCTAGCGAACTGTTGAAAATCTCAAAATTTTTACGATCTTCCATGAGCGAAGTAGGATATTCAAAAAGGCCCGTCCAGCAAGGCCGGGAGGACCACATATATACGCCGGGGAACCTGAGGACTGGCCACACAGCCGCCTTGGAGATTACAATCGCATGACGGCCTCTTTGGGCAAGAGGGATTGGAAATACTGAGTACGGAATTGAGTGAAGATGTTGCCATTTCAAGCTTCCACCGTCGACGTCAGACATCTGAATTTCAAGGAGATGCGCAATGGATAAGGTATCGGATTATATTTTTGTGACGAACGTGATCCCTCAACACATTTGCCAGGAAGTTCTAGAGGAAATTAAAGACAAAGCGTGGAAACCCCATACCTGGTATAACTATTCAGCCGATAACTTTAAATCCGAGTCTGAAAAGGAATTAGACACCCAAAATACCACCCAAGCCCTGCAAGATAAGTTAGCCCCGTATATTTGCCAATCCGTCGAAGAGTATATGATCAAGTTTGCGAAACAAGAAGATGAACGCATTAAAAGTTTTATCCAAACCTTCACGCCCATTCGGTTTAACCGGTACCGCACCGGGACCATGATGAGAAAACATTACGATCATATTCATTCGATTTTTGACGGGAAATATAAAGGCATCCCCATCTTGTCCTTATTAGGGGTGTTGAACGAGGGCTATGAGGGTGGTGAATTTCTCTTCTCTTCCGACCATGAGGTGAAACTTAAAACCGGGGATATGCTTGTCTTTCCCTCTAACTTTATGTATCCACATGAAGTCAAAGAAGTCACGAAAGGCGAGCGATACACGTTTGTGGGCTGGGCATTTTAAAGAGCGCTCTTCAGGAAAAGGCGTTGGTTGTTCGGCCAACACGGATCCGTGAGGCCCCCTCCTTTGTAAGGAGGGGTGAGGGGAGGTAGAAACGCCAGATGCCAATTGCCGCGAGGATTGCTGGCACAATGACATGGGCACACAGCCGAATCTCTACCCCACCTAGCCTCCCCTTACAAAGGGGAGGAATGTGTAGGCACATGCCCCTCAAACATTGGTTGAAGAGTTTGCCCACACTGAACTCGGAAAAACCTTAATTAGCGCCACATGCAGATACTCAGAACCCTATGATTCATATTGCCTCAATGACTCGGCTCAAGTGACTTACTCTACTCTCCTTTTTGGCGCGACCTCCATTCTCGGGTTCAACCTGGCCAGATTATTTCCGGAAATCATCGTACCGTTTTGCTCGCCAGGCAATACGTCGGAAGCAGTCAGGGAGTGGCCGGTCCTCCAGTTGGAAAATTCAGATTGGGTGGAACACACTTTTGCCCAGTATCAGTCGAAGGTCCTGTTGTATTGCCACGCGGTGTGTGATGTGCCGAAGTGTGAAGCCGACCCCGATTGGGCGCATGAGATCAACGTTCAACATCTCCGTCGTGTGGTGGAGAAACTACCAGCCCATATCCGATTGGTGTATGTGTCCTCGGATCATGTCTTTGGCGGGGATGGTGCGTACCATGAACACTCCCGCCCGTGCCCCATTAGTGTGTACGGCCAGACCCGTGTCAACGCAGAAAAGCTGGTTTTGAATCGACACGGGTCGCTGGTGATTCGGACGGGTCTGGCGATTGGCCCTTCCCCGAACGGACGCACAGGGCATTTGGATTGGCTTCGTTACCGCTCTCAACAACATCTCCCCATTACCATTGTTGAAGATGAATCTCGCTCCGCTGTGTGGGTGACGGATCTGGCCAAACGCGTCATGAAATTCGCACAAAGCACTGAGACAGGCATTCGACATATTTCCGCCACTCGGGCTGTATCGAGAGTGGAATTGGCCAATCATCTGATGTCGATTTTGGGGGAACCTCCCACTTTCCGGTGCGAGAGCCGTCATCAACGGCCGGCCCCCCATTTGGGGCGTGTGGAATTAACCAGCGCCTATGCAGATAGCCTTTCTCGGCCCTTGGCAAGCGTCCTGGATGGCTGAACAATCTAATTCTCAAATCCGCCATCCTATAGATTGTCTTATAGATTGAGCCCCTGACAATCCAACTGCTCTTGCTTGATTAAAAAATCAGAACAACGCACAGATACCTGGCTTTTGAATAATTGAACTGTGGGATTCAACTGCGTCCCGGAAGTTTCTTCCTAAATGTGTGGCGGGTGTACCCAACGCGAGGAGTCTGGGCCTTTTCGATCAATCTGTAACCGGCTAGACAGATGAAGAATGGGAGGCTAGAAATACGAGCTGCAACCCGATAATCGTTTTGGCATCGCGAATGGTACCATCCTGAATTGCAGCCATGGCCTTTTCGAGCGGCCATTCCACCACTTCCAAGACTTCATCGTGGTCCAAATGTTGGCGTCCTTCATTCAGATCCGTCCCCCGATAGATGTGGATGACTTCATCCGTAAATCCTGGAGCGGTCCAAATACTGGTGAGCAACTCCAACTGACCGGCCTGATAGCCAACCTCTTCCTCCAGCTCCCGTGCCGCACAGACTCGGGGATCTTCTTGCGGATGAAGCTTACCTGCCGGGATTTCATAGATGAATCCCCCCGCCGCATGGCGAAATTGCCGAATGAGCACGACGGTACCGTCACGTCTGATCGGCACGACGGCCGAGGCGCCAGGATGGCGGATGATTTCCAACTCGGTAGACTGCCCATTGGGCAATTTCACCGTTTCACGGTTGAGTATTAAGACTTTTCCGGCATAGATATGTTCGGTGAACAAAGGAGTTCTCGTTTCAGTCAGAATGATGAATACAATGGCCTTTTAAGATTTTGGACGTTTGTAAAACGGGAGTGTGACAACCTTGGCTTGTACGCGCTTTCCACGAATGTCGATTTCAAGCGACATTCCTTCCTTGCACAGCGCAGGGGGCACATATCCTAAGCCAATCCCTTTTTGCAAAATTGGCGAAAAATTTCCACTGGTGACTTTACCCACCAACCGTCCATTGCTGAAAATAGTCATATCGTGTCGGGGAATGCCGCGTTCCACCATTTCGAAGGCAGCAAGCTGACGAGTAAGACCATTCTTCTGTTGTTTGCGTAACGCGAGGTGCCCTTGAAACTCGCCTTTTTCCCAGGCCACCACCCACTCGGCACTCGCTTCCAGCGGAGAGGTGTTCTCATCCATATCGTTGCCATACAGCAAATAGCCCACGTCTAACCGCAAAAGATCTCGCGCCCCTAGCCCTGCGGGTTTAGCTTCAAATTCCGCACCGGCCTTCAGTAGTCGATCCCACGCGAGGGCTGCTTGCTCCGCAGGCACATACCACTCATATCCAAGCTCTCCGGTATATCCCGTTCGACTCAGCAAACCGGAAAACTCCATGCCCTCCAGCGCCAAACAATTCCGGGGCTTCAGGGCTTCGATTTGTGCCCCTATGAGTTTTCGCATGATGGCTTTTGATGCCGGCCCCTGAATGGCAATTTGGGCCAACTCTGCTGATTGATCATGAATGATCGCTCGCGAAAATCTTTCCGACTGATGCTTCAAGAACCACTGGAGCATCTTTTCCCGATTGGAGGCATTGACACAAACCAAAAACGAGGCGGACCCGGTTCTATAGACAAATACGTCATCGAGAATGCCACCGGAGGGTTGGCAGACCATGCCATATTGAGCCTGCCCTTTCTGGAGGCGACTGATGTCATTGGTACTGACCCATTGAAGAAAGGCTTCAGCCTGGGCTCCTGATACCTCGATACGTCCCATGTGACTGACATCGAAGAAGCCTGCTGCTTTCCTGACCGCGAAATACTCCTCAAGGACACCCGTATATTGGATGGGCATGAGCCAGCCGGCGAAATCCACCAGCTTGGCATTGAGCGCACGATGGGCCTGAACGAGCGGGGTTTCGTCCATCAACGCAGATCGAGCAGTTCGACTTCAAAGATGAGGGTGGCATTGGGGGGAACAGCCGATCCGGCCCCTCGGGAACCGTATCCCAACTGAGGCGGGATCACCAATTTGCGGATTCCGCCGATTTTCATCCCTTCGA
>JAGQKG010000151.1 GCA_020430245.1 Nitrospira sp. | reverse complement strand
CTAATCCCTCTCTGAATTACTGAATCAGGTCTATCGTCATTTCAATTCGCTCTAGAGGATTATCCTTCAGATCGCGAGGCTGGCTCACAATCGTATCAATGACATCAAGCCCTTTCACGACTTCACCAAACACGGTGTACTGGCCATCCAAATGGGGGGCCTTATCCGCCATGATGAAAAACTGCGATCCCGCGCTATTGGGATCTGCTGTGCGCGCTGCGGAGAGGATGCCTTTTTCGTGAATAATGCGATTAAATTCTGCTGGAACCGTATAGCCAGGTCCCCCAGTTCCATATCGGCTTCGATTGGCTGGATCCTTGGTCAAAGGATCCCCCCCTTGAATCATAAATCCAGGAATAATCCGATGAAAAATGGTTCCGTTATAAAACCCTGACTTGGCTAATTTAAGAAAACTTTCAACATGCTTGGGTGCTAGATCCGGAAACAATACGGCTTCCATTTCTCCAAATTTCGTTTTAATCAGAACGTGAGGTGCCTTGGTCTCAGCCTTCGATGGTTCTTCCGCAGCTGCCCCGGTTGGGACGAGAAAACCACCGGCAGTGACAATGGTGAATAGTCCGATCACCATCATGAGCTGACCCAGAACACTGGCTAAAGTCCGTGGCTGCGACACAACCCTCATAATTCCTCCTCCATGGCTAATCTGTTGATTTCTTGATTGAATGATTTGGATCGCCTAATACATTAAGCCCAGCCTGTGCTATCGCTTGCGCTGCCGCACATTGTTCGGCTTCCTTTTTTGTTCGACCCTCTCCCTGACCCATGATTTTCCCTTGGATTTCCACCGTGACAGCAAAAAGTTTTTGATGGTCCGGACCGGATTCCCGAACAAGTCGATACTGCGGACTTGTTCCAAATTGTTTATGCGACCATTCTTGCAGACGGCTTTTCCCATCCCATCCCCCCGATGACACAGGACTATTCTGTAAAGATGAAAATTCCGTGGTCAAGACTTTTTGAATAAAAGCTCTCGCGGGTTCCAAGCCTCCATCAAGATACACCGCACCGATGATCGCTTCAAGGGCATTGGCTAGCAGGGATATTTTTTCTCGGCCCTTGGTGGCTTCTTCCCCCCGACCCAATCGTAACCACTGCCCCAACTGGAGACGACTCGCTGCTTTTGAAAGAGTGGATCGGCTAATTAATCCTGCTTTGATCTTGGAGAGTTCGCCCTCTGTACCATTGGGAAAAATCCCGGCAAGACTTTCACTCACAACCAATCCCAACACCGCATCACCTAAAAATTCTAACCGTTCATTGTGGGGACTCACCGCCTGGGGTTGAGTTTGAGAAAATGAGCGGTGGGTCAGCGCCTCACACAGCAAGGCTTGCTGCTTAAATTCATATTCCAACGATTCCTGAATGTCTTCAAATGCAAGAGCAGCCACGAGATCTACAAATAGATGGGAGTATTGACACGCGATCGTTATTCCCTTATCTCTTGAGCAAATGGTTTTAGTATATCATAATCTTCTAAGGGCGAGGTCTGGACAACATGAAGTCCTTAGAGACACACCTCTCGAAACAATCTAGTCGGGAAGAGACAAGGCTGCCTATTGGCCTTTCCAACGCCGAAATACCAAACAGGCATTGACACCACCAAATCCAAATGCATTGGAAATGGCGACATCGATGGAACAAGGTCTGGCATGAGTCGGAATATAATCTAAGTCGCATTCGGGATCTGGTGTCTCCAAATTGATCGTCGGAGGAATGATGCCATGGTGCATGGCCATAATAGAAAAGACCGCTTCAATTCCCCCGGCAGCCCCTAATAGATGGCCGGTCATGGACTTGGTAGAACCCACAGGAATGGAATAGGCCCGGTCCCCAAAGACTTGCTTGATGACTTGCGTTTCAATCCGATCGGCAAACGTGGATGTGGCATGAGCATTAATATATCCCACAGATTCTTTGGCGATCCCCGCATCCTGAATCGCACGCTCCATACAGGTCACCGCACCCGCCCCATCATCTGGTGGAGCGGTAATATGAAAGGCATCGCTATTCATGGCATAGCCGATCACCTCGGCATAAATGTGCGCGCCTCGAGATTTGGCGTGCTCCAATTCCTCTAGGATTAACACCCCGGCACCTTCGCCAATGACAAACCCGTCACGGTCTTTGTCAAAAGGCCGGCTGGCCCGTTTCGGTTCATCATTTCTCCTGGACAACGCCTTCGCCGCGGCAAATCCGGCAACCGCTGTAGGGCAAATGGTGGATTCAGCTCCTCCGACCAGCATCACATCGGCCTCTCCCCGCTGAATCAGTCGAAACCCATCCCCAATGCAATGATTCCCTGTGGCACAGGCCGTGACCGTACAGGCATTCGGACCCTTAGCACCAAAACGGATCGCCACCTGCCCTGAGGCCAAATTAATAATGACCATGGGAATAAAAAATGGCGAAACCCGGTCGGGGCCACGCTCCAGCAACACCTTATGATAATACTCAATGGCCGGAAGACCCCCAATGCCTGCTCCTATATAGACCCCCACACGATCGGCTTCATTCGGGTCCACCACGAGCTTGGCATCATCCACCGCCTCTTGACTGGCTGCAATGGCAAAATGGATAAAGGTATCCATCTTTTTGATTTCTTTTTTCTCAATGAACGTGGACGGATCAAAGTTCTTGACCTCCCCCGCAATCTGCACCGAATACTGACTGGCATCAAATCGTGTGATGGGTCCGATCCCGGATTGGCCTTGACATAATTTATCCCATGTGTTGGAAACACCAATATCCAAGGGGGTAACCAACCCCAATCCTGTCACGACCACTCGTCGTGGCGTCCATTCAGTCATTGAGGAACTCCGTTCACATCATGGATGGAAAACCCAGATACCGAACCTGAGACTTTTTCTTCTCGACGTCCGTGATCAACTATGGACGAACCGCAACTTCGCACAGTAATCGATAGCCTTCTCAGACTTTTTCCTTAATAAAGTCAATGGCCGCCGAGACCGTTTGAATTTTCTCCGCATCTTCATCCGGAATTTCGATTTCAAACTCTTCTTCCAAGGCCATCACCAATTCTACCGTATCTAAGGAATCAGCACCGAGATCTTCCACAAACTTGGCCTCAGGAACCACGTCATCTTCTTCAACACCTAATTGTTCCACAATAATTTTTTTGACACGCTCTTCAACTGCCATTGTTGGCTCCTCCTCCTTGCAAAGTTTATCGAATGACACATCCTGTTGCGCATGGGCTAGGACGCCATATGCATCCCGCCATTCACATGTAATACATGCCCAGTAATATACCCGGCCTTCTCTGAACTTAGAAAACACACGGCATCGGCAACATCCGAAGGTTGTCCTAACCGCTTTAATGGAATTTGATTCAGTAATCCCTCTTTAATTTCTGGCGAAAGATGTTGGGTCATCGCCGTATCAATAAATCCCGGAGCCACGGCATTGACTGTAATATTTCGGCTGGCATACTCCCGGGCAATTGTTTTGGTGAGACCAATCACACCGGCTTTTGACGCTGCATAATTGGCCTGCCCCATGTTCCCGATCGCTCCGACAATAGAAGCAATATTGACAATACGGCCACTTCGCCGCTTACTCATGGAAGGCAGAACAGCCTTTGCACAGAAAAACGTGCCGGTCAAATTGACCTGCAGGACGGCAAGCCAATCCTCCTCTTTCATACGCATTAACAGGCCGTCTCGCGTGATACCTGCGTTATTTACCAAAATATCCACCTGCCCCCATTCTTTGAGGACGCGTTCCATCATTCCCTTGGCCTGTTCCCAATCCCCAACATTGACAGAAACCGCCAAAGCTTTGCGACCAATCTGTTGGACAAGATCCACGGTTTCTTGACAACGTTCGGCATCAAGATCGGCGACCACAACATCTGCACCTTCCTTGGCCAAGGTGGTCGCAATCGCCTGCCCAATTCCTTGGGCACCACCCGTCACTACCGCAATTTTTTCCGTCAATAACATCCTCAAATCCTTTTTGAAAATTCGGCCCTTTTTGTTCTTAGGAACAGTGCGACAGAAGGTGGGCGTAGGATTCCTGATCCATGACATTCCACGTAGTAGCTTCTGGAACAATGCGCTTCACTAATCCCGTCAAGACTTTTCCAGGACCGATTTCCACGAAATGTGTGATACCCATCAACGCCATGGCCTGGATAGTTTCCTGCCACCGCACCGGAGAAGGTAATTGTCGAACAAGAGACTCTCGAACCTCTTCCGCTGACAACAAGGCTTTAGCTTCCACATTATTAACCAACGGTACCTTTAAAGCAGACCACTTCAGAGAATCAATATCTTTTTTCAGCCTGTCAGCAGCAACCTGCATCAATGGGGTATGAACCGGGACACTGACCGGAAGCGGCATGACCCGCTTCGCTCCACGCGTCTTAGCCAATTCTGCCGCATGCTCAACTGCGGCCTTTTCCCCCGCAATGACCGTTTGGCCTGGAGAATTGAAATTGGCCGGAGCCACAATTCCCCTTGATCCTGCTTCTTGACAGACACTCCGGACATCCTTTTCCGGAAGGCCTAAGATTGCGGCAACTAACCCGCTTCCAGGAGGTACCGCCTCGGCCATGTAACGCCCGCGTTTCTGCACCAGATGAACCGCTTCGCGAAAATTCAGCGCACCTGCCGCCACTAATGCGGTATATTCGCCCAAGCTATGGCCGGCGACCGCTGCGGGGAGCAGGGGACCTTCGCGGACCAGATGAAACGCTGCGAGACTGGTCACCAGCAATGCCGGCTGCGTATATTCCGTTTGATTGAGTTGCTCCGACGGCCCCTCAAAACACAATCCACGGACATCATACCCCAAGATATCTGCAGCTTCCTTATAGAGGGACTGAACCGTGGGACTGCTCTCAAAAAGAGTCTTACCCATTCCGACAGACTGCGAGCCTTGCCCAGGAAACAGGAAACCAAAGACTGGCTTCGTCATTTTCGGTCACTCTCCTGGAAGATGCCATGATTCATAAACAGCCCACAACATGGCTCCCATCTCACCAGATGGAACTAGTCAACAATAAACTCTCCACCATCCACACAGATCACATTTCCAGTGATCCAATGGGCTTTCGGATGACTTAACAGCCCTAACGCATCGGCAACATCTTGGGTCGTGGTCAGTCGGTTTGAAGGGTTTTTTCGTTTGGCTAAGGTCAGCATTTCATCAGAACCGGGTATTTTACGCAAAGCCGGAGTATCGGTGACACCCGCCATCAGCGAGTTCACGGTGATACCCAGAGGAGCCAGTTCCAGGGCTAATTGCCTCGTATGAGATTCCAGGGCCGACTTCGCAGCGGAAACCGCCCCATAGGTTCGCCAGACTCGTGCGCCTCCGGCGCTGGTCATGGAGAAGATCCGACTCCCCGCTCCTAAAAATTTTTCTGCCACTAAATCCTGAGTCCAATACACAAGACTATTGGCCATGACATCCAACGTCATATCCATCTGTGCTTTATTAATGGCTTCTGCATGGGATTCCGCAATATATGGTTTCAGGGTCCCAAAAGCTAAGGAATGCAACAAGACCCTCACACGGACTGGCTTCCCATATTCTTCCGCCCGTTGCTTCAGTGTCTTCAAAATGTCGCCACGCTTTTCCGGATCGGCTGCATTGACATTAAAAAACAGGACCTCTCGCCCGAGTGAACGAATTTGTGAAGCAATGCGCTCCGCATTCGGCTGCGTTGATTTTCGATCAAGATGCACACCACAAATATTCAACCCTAAATTGGCCAGCTCCACGGCTGCCGCCTCTCCAAAACCACTGGAAACTCCAAGAATCAGCGCCCAATCATTTTCATCCCATGAGGTCGTTCCAGACATAATTCCCCTCTCGTTAAACCCCCAAATTTTTCTGGTTTGCTCTTGTCGGAAGCCTCAGATTCTTCCTCTGCGTTTGTGGCAGTAACCTCGTCCAGGGAAGAGATATCCACCGACAGTTACATTACCAACGAACTACCGCTGAAGCCCAGGTAAGACCTGCACCAAATGCAGCCAACAGCACCACACTCCCTTTGTGAATTCTTCCCTCCCGTACAGCCTGATCGAGCGCAATCGGAATCGATGCTGCAGAGGTATTACCAAATTGATCTAAATTTATCATCAACTTTTCTCGAGCCAACCCCAATCGCTGGCCCACGGCATTCAATATCCTCAGGTTGGCCTGATGAGGAATGAACAGATCTACCTCGTCCATTTCTAGTTTATTGGCGTCTAATGCTTCTTTGGTGGCCTCTTCCATTGATTTGACGGCAATTTTAAATGTTTCATTGCCCTTCATTTTTATAAAACATCGTTTTTCTTGAAGAACCTCTTTGGAGGCGGGCTCCCGCGATCCACCTCCAGGCACCTGAATCATATCAGAGAGTCCGCCATTGGCATGCAAATGGGTGGAAAGAATTCCCGAACCTTCAACACCTTGCCCTAACACCACCGCCCCAGCCCCATCGCCAAATAAGACGCAGGTGTTACGATCAGTCCAGTCGGTTATCGCCGACATGACTTCTGAACCAATGACCAATACGTGCCGCATACCATTTTTCACATAGGCATCTGCAATAGACAACGCATAGATAAACCCACAACAGGCGGCGGAAATATCACACGCCGCTGCCCGATTGGCTCCTAACCGATGTTGGATGAGACAGGCCGTGGAAGGAAGAGGAGAATCACCTGTACAGGTGGCTAAAAGTATCAGGCCGATCTCCGAAGGGGCCACATCAGCAGCCATTAACGCACGCTGAGCCGCCTCAACAGCCAAATCGGAACAGGCCTGCCCTGACTCAACCACTCGACGCTCCCTGATCCCTGTCCGTTCAATAATCCAGGTATCCGAGGTATCAACCATGCGCTCCAAATCCGCATTGGTTAAGACTCGCTCGGGAACATAAGCCCCTGTCCCTAAAATTAAACTATTCATACTTGAGACACCGCGTTGAACTCACCGGCACCCTTGCGCAATGTCACCTCGGATTTCCTCAATCAGGCCACCTTCCGCCAAAGACTGCGCTCGAAGAATAGCATTTTTGATTGCCTTCGAGGAGGAACGACCATGACAGATCATACTAATACCTTCAACCCCTAAAAGAGGAGCCCCGCCGAATTCGGCATAATCGGTTTTTCGCCGTAACCGGAGAAGGGGTCCGGCGACAAACAGATAGGAAAGCCGACCAAGAGCTGACTGGGCAATTTCTTTCATCAACATTTTTTTAATCGCATCCGCCAACCCTTCAGAAATTTTCAAGGCCACATTTCCAATAAATCCATCGGTCACAATGACATCGGCATTCCCGCTATAGACATCCCGCCCTTCGACATTACCAATGAAATGAATGGGGCTATCCTTCAATAATTTAAAGGTTTCTTTCGTGACTTCATTCCCTTTTGTATCTTCTTCCCCAATACTCAACAGACCTACCCTTGGACGATCAGTTCCCAGGAGATGCCTACCATATTCATGCCCCATTATCCCAAACTGGAATAGTTGTCGGGCCGTACAATCAACGGTGGCACCGACATCCAACATGATTGCTTTACCCTGGCGGGTCGGTAATGTCGCTGCGATTGCCGGTCGCTCAACCCCTTGAATCAATCCCAAAAGAAAAAACGCTGACACCATCGTAGCGCCAGTATTTCCGGCACTCACCAGCGCATCGGCTTGCTTATTTTTTACTAATTCTGTGGCTTTCCATATGGAAGAATCTCGTTTCTTTCTGGCAATCAAGGCTGGAGACTCATGCATGTCCACGACTTGTGGCGCATGAAATATCTCAATGCCGGCTTTGGTGCCACCGAGTTTGTCCAGATGAGATTGGAGAGAGGGCTCGTCTCCGACCAAGATAATCGAGAGAGAGGATTCCCTTGTAGCCTGTATGGCTCCTTCGACATTGGGAGATAATCCATGATCCCCCCCCATCGCGTCCACGGCTATTTTCATGGGCTTGGTGTTAAAAGATGACTGACTAAAGAAGGAATAGGCCGCTTATCCCTCTTCAACAGAAATAATGGCGATGCCCTTATAGGTTCCGCAATTTAAACATGTCGTATGAGACGGTTTGGGCTCATGACATTGAGGACACGTTGACAAATTTGGCGGGTTGAGCTTGAGATGGGACCGCCGTTTATCTCTACGGGCTTTAGAAATTTTGTGTTTAGGATTTGCCATAATAGTCCAACTTTTCAGTTAAGAGGTGACTGATGCCTTCACGATCCTCTTCGAACAGAGGCACGTTTGGATGGTTTTTTTTTGGTTATTGTTTCCTGAAAATTTGGCACTGGCGCTGAGCCCGTAACTGGAGTACAACACCCACATATGCCATCATTCAAATTGCTCCCGCAGACTTGGCATAACCCAAGGCAATTTTCATTGCATAAAGATTGAAGGGGGGTAGCAAGAATGACCTGCTCTCGAATAGCCGGAAGAAGGTCGAGTTCATTGCCTGAGATAGGATATACATCTTCCTCTGTCGCATCCTCATCGACAGATTTGTCGCGCCCCTTTACTACTTTACCTTTATTCCTGTGCGGTACAATCACATTGACCGCTTTCACAATCTTTTTAAATTCCGCCTCACACGATAGGGACAAAACTTCCTCAAATTGATCCAGGCAACGCACACATTCCCTGGCCATCCTTCCAGATATTTTCCCTTGAAAATGTGCTGACCGCTCCCCGGTCAGAAACAGGTCTCCATGACAAATTAAGTTTCCAATAGGGATTCCCTCATCATGGGAGAGCAATAGGTCCGAAGGCGTAACCTCATGATGAATTTGAAG
>JAGQKG010000150.1 GCA_020430245.1 Nitrospira sp. | reverse complement strand
TGATTAAACCTGGTCTCTGCGGTGAGGTTGCAGATTGATCCACATGCGCCGGCCTTCGGGTCCCATGTGCCAAACACGACGCGGGAAATTCTGGCTTGAATGATGGCTCCGGCACACATGGCGCAGGGTTCTAATGTGACATAGAGAGTGGTGTCTGTAAGACGCCAGGACCCCAGTGCCATCGAAGCGGACCGAATGGCCATGAGTTCGGCATGGGCGGTCGGATCTTGTGTGCTCTCCCGTTGATTGAAGCCCGTTGCGAGTATCTTTCCCTTCTGAACCAGGACTGCTCCAACCGGGACTTCTTCCGCATGAAAGGCTTGATGCGCCAAGCCCAAGGCCATGCGCATGAATTGACTATCGGTGGTTGGATCTAATACGTCCATAGTTATCTCAAAACGTGAAGCCGAGGGATGATTTGTGGGTGAAAGTTTTTGTTCCGAAAGGCAACAAAAAAGGTTAACATAGCCATTACGTGATGTATAGCCAACCCACCTGGAAATTCTGGTGAACTCTGCTGCCAGTAGTATGCGTCAGAGGCTCGTTCCTTTGGAAAAGGTGCAAGCCATGTGGCAGAGTCTTGCCCGCCAATTTTTTGAAAATCGGTTACCTCTCATTACCATTGAGTGGAGCACACGATTAACCGCATCGGCCGGGCTGTTTGTGAGTCAAATTGGCCCAAGAAGCCGGTGGGCTTCACGCGAGTATCGACAAGGTGCGGCTCGAGTGATCAGGCTCTCGGCCCCTTTGCTCCGCGATCAACCTGAAGAGGAACTGCGGCGGACGTTGGCACATGAAATGATTCATCAATGGCAGTTTGATATTCGAAAGCATCGCCCGTCCCATGGGGCGGAATTTCGAGAAATGATGCACCGGATGAATGCGGCGGGACTTGGGGTGACGGTTCGCCATCAGTTGAACGTAGCTGTTCATGGACATCATCGCTATACCTGGCAATGTCTCCAATGTGGAATGGCCTACCATCGACAACGACGAACGATTATTCCGACGCGACATATTTGTAGCCGATGTCGAGGAAAACTTGTCGAAGTCAAATTAGGCCACACTCAAAAAACGCATGAGGAATCACTGGACGGGAAAGGCGTGAATCGCGGGGCGTCTCAGGGAGAGGGTGAATCGGCTGGGCAAATGTTGTGTGCAGGTGAAATGAGGGACGACCGGGCCTTATCGACGAAAGGCGTCTTTACCCTTGATGACTTCCGCGAGGAGTTTGTCCGCGAGTTTGGCGGCCCGGCGATGGCGCCACCAACGAATGGTAATCGCATAGATCACAATGGTACCTAGGACGAGCAAGAGGCCTGTTGTGATGTTGTCCATGGAGGGAGTGTAGAAGAATAAATTTCCAGATGGCAAGGTGGGGAGACCCCTTGCGAACGAAGGTCGGTCCCTGAAGGAAAATAAAATTTTCTGAGCGTGCGTAATTATATGAAAGTATTATGAAATTTAACCTCCTCCCTGTAGAGTTGTCGTAATAAAAAGGGTTCGTACCTTTTTCCTATGGACATCCTGATCTTATTGGGATCTTTGGTCGTTATTTTGTTAGGGGCGGAGGCGTTCACCAACAGTTTGGAGCATTTTGGAGAGCGCCTCGGGATTTCGGAAGGCGTCACCGGTTCGGTGTTTGCGGCGGTGGGAACGGCATTACCGGAAACGATGGTGCCGGTTTTTGCCATCTTGTTGTCATCGGGTTCTGAGACGTTGCGGCATGAAGTGGGGGTGGGGGCCATTCTCGGGGCGCCCCTGATGCTGGCCACATTAGCCTTCTTTCTGATGGGGTGCTTTGCCGCACGGAAAAGAGGGTGGCATGGCACGTTGAATCCCGAGCCAACCGGATTCGCCCGTGATCTGCTCTGGTTTAACTGGGCGTTTGGTCTGGGAGTAATTGCCGTGTTTGTTCCCCAAGAGTGGGTTTGGGTGCGGCCTGTCATTGCGGGTGTGCTGGTTACCTTGTATGTGGTGTATTTGTATCAAACCATTCGATCTTCCGCCAATTTGGTGGAGGATGGACATGGGACCGAGGCGGATCATCCGCTTTATATGACCAAAGTGGGGTTTCCCGATAATTTATTTTCGATCTTGTTCCAAGTGGGATGCGGTCTGGGACTTATTGGGTTAGGGGCAAAAGGTTTTGTATATGGCATTGAACAGCTCGCCCCCCGGTGGGGAGTTTCGGCCTTAACACTCTCTCTCCTCATTATTCCGATTGCAACCGAATTGCCGGAAAAGGTGAACAGTATTATTTGGATCCGGCGCAATCGGGATACTTTGGCTGTGGGAAATATCACCGGGGCCATGGTCTTTCAAGGGAGTTTATTACCGGCCTTGGGAATTATGCTGACTGCCTGGGTGCCGCAACGTGAAATTCTTATGGGAATGGCGATGACGTTGGTGGCGGCCTCTTATTTGACCTGGGTAGTGCGGCGGGGGGTGTTGATGCCCATTCATCTGGCTTTGAACGGGCTGTGTTACCTGATGTTTGTGCTCTCGGTGCTCTTCTGGTAATGCCTGGTCTTTGAGATTTTCAAACATGATGAATAAAAGAAAAAGAGAATAGCGATGGCCTTTCCGACCGTGGTTGTCACGCGACGTCTCCCACAACAGGCTTGGGAGGTTTTAGCGGCACAGGCCGATCTTGTCTGTTGGGAGCAGGATTGCCCTGTTGATAAAAAGTGGTTGTTGGATCATCTTCCCGAGGCGCGGGGGCTGTATTGCCTGTTGACGGACCGGATTGATCGGGAGGTGCTGCAGGTTGGAAAGCAGCTTCGGGTGATCAGCACCATGGCTGTCGGATATGACCATATCGATGTTGGAGCCTGTACGGCCCGTGGCATTCCAGTTGGACACACGCCGGGTATTTTAACTGAAACAACGGCAGATCTGGCTTTTGCGTTGCTGCTCTCTGCAGCCAGACGAATTGTCGAAGGAGTTGAGTATGTGCGACAGGGACAGTGGACGACCTGGAGCCCTGATCTCTTGCTGGGACAGGATGTCTATGGTGCGACGTTAAGTATTGTGGGGTTTGGCAGAATCGGGCAGGCCATGGCCAGGCGTGCTCATGGATTCCAGATGAAGGTGCTTGCGGTAAAGTCACCGCAATCTTCCGGCACATCTGGGTCCGGCACTCTGTCCTCTGCCTCAGCGATTGAGTACCGGAGGGCCTCTTCAACAGAGACCGGTCAGGGCGGGTCGGTGAGTGCGGCATTTCATGAGGTTGGTCTGCATGAAGCATTAGCCCAAGCGGATTTTGTGAGTCTGCATGTCCCCCTGACTCCTCAGACCCATCATTTGATTGGGGAAGATGAGTTTCGGGCCATGAAGCCATCAAGTATTCTGATCAATACGGCTCGTGGGGCCGTCGTTGATCCTGAGGCCCTGTACCACGCCTTGGTGCATGGCCACATCGGCGGTGCAGCTTTAGATGTGACGGACCCGGAGCCCATTCCTGCATCACACCCGCTCCTCACGCTTCCTAACTGTCTAATTATCCCGCACTTGGGGAGTGCTTCTGTGGCGACAAGGACCAGAATGGCCTGCATTGCCGCTGAGAATATCGTTGCCGGGTTACGTGGAGACGTGCTTCCACACTGTGTGAATCCTGAGGTCTACCGCGTATAACGCGGTTCCGGGATCGGAAGTTGTAAGAATCGCAAGCAAATTGATCGATGATTGTTTACGCTGGGAAGGGAGCTCGATGATATGCGAGACATTGCAGGTCCATCCGACGGTCGGCTGTTACGTCAAGAGGAAAGATTATGATCCACATCACCACACCGGCCGTAGAAAAATTGAAAGCCTTGATCGAGGAGCACCCCGAGGATCCCATTGTCCGTTTAGCCGTTCGGGACCGGGATGACAAAGTCCTCGTTTTTTCCATTACGCTTGAAGACGCCGTGACGCAGGAAGACTCGGTTTTAGATATTGAAGGACTCATCATCGCCATAGACGGCTCATGCGCACAACGAATGGAGGGTGTGACGGTTGATTATGGGGAGGCTGCCGGATTCAGCTTTCATCATCCGGAACCGCCCGATCCTTATAAATTAAACCTGATCCTACCTGAATAAAGAAGACAACATGGGCCATGGGCACCATGAACCCGAGTGCGGGAAGGTTCTTCCTTAATGATGGTTGTTCACCCTAACTGAATCATCATACATTCTGCGATAATTGGTTTATGGAATTATTTTTTGCGACATGTCCTCGTGGCTTAGAAGAAGTTCTGAGCCACGAACTTCAAGAATTGGGCGGGAAGACGATTCGATCTACCCCTGGGGGCGTCGAATGTCAGGGCGCTTTTTCTCTCTGCTACCGGCTCAATTTAGAAAGTCGGATTGCCAGCCGTATTTTGTGGCGGGTCGGGCAGGGGTGGTACCGGGATGAGGAGGACCTGTATCGCCTCGCCTCAAGTCTTCCCTGGCCCGAATATTTTTCGGTGGACTGCCACATCAAAGTTCGCATCATTGCTCAACATTCTCCACTGAGGAGCCTGGAGTTTGCGACGCTACGCGTGAAGGATGCTATTTGTGACCGATTTGTTCGGACGACACAGGCACGCCCCGAGGTGAGTAAGCAAAAACCCGATATTCAAATTGTGGTCTTTGTCGATGCAGATCATGTGGTGTGGTATATCGACACATCCGGAGATCCGCTGTTTAAACGAGGGTGGCGGAAGGTGGCGGGAGATGCGCCGATACGGGAAAATTTGGCGGCCGGCATCCTCAGCCTTTCAGGTTGGACCGGCGGCCAGACCTTGCTTGATCCGATGTGTGGCGCCGGCACATTTTTAATTGAGGCGGCGTTGATGGCCAAAGGAATTGCCCCAGGCCGTGGGCGGCAATTTGCTTTTCGGCATCTAAAGAATTTTGATCCCACGATCTGGGATCAGTTACGCCAAGAGTCGATCAAACCAATCCCGACCGGTCCGGGGCTTTCTATTATTGGTTATGATGAGGATGCGAATGCCTTGACCATGGCAAGAAGAAATCTTGAAGGCTTGGGGCTTGAGGATATTCAATTGGGTCAGGTTGATGTGTTGGATGTCATGCCTCCTGGACCAAAGGGTTTTCTGGTTACCAATCCTCCCTATGGAGTGAGAATGGGAGACCGGTCGGAGCTGGAGGAGTGGTATCCGAAGTTTGGAAATCTGTTGAAGCAGCGGTTTGCGGGGTGGGTAGTTTATGTGCTCACCGCCGATTCGCGTCTTCCAAAACTCATTCACCTGGCGCCGTCACGCAAAATCCCGTTGTTCAATGGTCCGTTGGAATCGAGGCTGTATGCATTTCAGATGGTCGCAGGAGGAAACCGGAAATCGGCAAGGCAGGCCAGACAACAAGCGGGGAATAAACCCGGACTTAGATAAAAGGCTTTCCTCCCATGTTTAAAAGCGAGACCCAGACATCTTCAATGCATCGCAGGACATATATCCATTCGTCGCAGGTCTTCGGTCGTTTGAACAGATGGCAATTGAGCGGGAAAGAAAAATCTTTCGATTGCCGTGGAGCCTCTTCCGAAAACAAGGCCACTGGAATGGTCTGTAAGCGGCGGTCGCGTTGCAGTCCCTTAATAATCTCTTCCCCCGACACATCGGGCAGGTGATTGGAGAGGAAAATCAGGTCGGGTTGTGGGGCATCCATAAAGGGATACTCCTGGTTTAAAAAAGCTATGCCTTGTTCGCCGTCTTCGGCCTCAAAGATTTCCACGCAGATGATTTGGGCGACCGTCAGAGCTTCTTTGAGGGCTTCAATCTGAGCGATATCATCCTCGATGGTTAGGATCTTAAACGTGTTTTTGACGGCTCCGCGCATGATTCAACGCCCATGTTCTTGGTTGAAGCAGACTGCCTACACTTCAGTCTGGTAAAGGATGGCCGTCTGAAAGACGACAGAACATATGTGTAATGGCCTTTCTGTTTTTTCGGTTGAATCTTGCTGAGATTAAGAGAAAACCGGCTTGGTAAGATTTTTGATAGAGAAAGATGAGGAGGAGAGTGCCGAGGCCTACATCATTTTCGGTTGATTGCAGATTGGAACGATCCCCATTTAGCTGAAAAAGTGGTACACCAAAGAGCGTGAATCTCATTCAGTATGACCAAACATGAAATATTCAAACAAATAGGAATCACTCGTTCCATTATGGGCTTAGATAAGGACACGAATATGATTCGATGGAAAATGCTAGTCAGGGAGGCTCCCGAGAAATTGCTGGATCACGGGCATGGCATCAGGGCGGGCGGCGATGATCCCGTTGAGGGTGGGATGAGGTTGATTGCATTGAATGGGTTTCAGATCTCTGTCCACGACGACCCCTCCCGCCGCTTGAACCAGGAGCAGCGCGGCAGCGATATCCCATTCGTTTTGTGTGCTAATATTGATCACTCCGTCAATCTGCCCGGCAGCCACCAGGGCTAATGAATACGCGATGGAACCCATAAGCGTGCGGCAATTGGCGGTTTCCCGCCATGTGCGCAAGGTGGAGCGATCAATGGGTCCGGTGTTCACCAGGAACGACAAGCGGGGTCCTGTGGTCTGCCGCACATGAATGGGGCAGCCATTGAGGGTCGCCGGTTCCCCTCGCACGGCACAATAATATTCCCCGGTAGCGGGATTGAAGATAATCCCGATCGAGGCCTGTCCATGGTCGTTGAGCGCAAGGGAGATCGCAAATTGTGGCAGGTTTTTAATGAAGGGTTTGGTCCCATCAATGGGATCCAGGATCCATACACGGGTTTTTTTCAATCTGATAGGGGTGTCCGGCGATTCTTCCGAGAGCCAGCCGTCATCAGGATAGGCGGAGAACAAGGCTTCCTGGACGATACGATTGACTTCCAGGTCGGCATTGGTCACTGGGGATCCGTCCGGCTTGATCTGGACGGCTAATCCTTCATACTGGATTCTGTGAAGACGCTTACTTGCGAGGAGCAGGGCTTGTCGAATGATGGAGAGTTCTTGGCGATAATCAGTCATAATATTCATGGATGTGGTGCATGGGCCATATGGAGGCAATGCTCTTTGAAATTATACCCGAGCCCATCGGTTAAGAGTGGAGCGTGCTTAAGGCATCGGGCGTAACAGTTCATAGCATGAGAGACGTGTCGGAGGCTAGATTGTGGCATGGTGATGGAGGAATGAAAGGGTCCGGGTGCATGGAATGAGAGGTGAGGAGTACTTAGGGAGCTCAGTATGCAAACCGTGACCGTGAGGCTAAAAATTTCACCAGAACGCTTCCAGGCCTATTACCAGGGTGTGGTGGAATATGTGATGGCACAGTCAACCGACGGTCGGACTATTCAATTTCCGGCCAGGGTGCTTCGTCCCTTTGTCTCGCATCAGGGGATCCATGGGATATTCGAGATCACCTTCGATGCGAATTTAAAGTTTCAGTCGATTCGCCTCGCACAGGACGGCAGGTGAGCGAAGCCCCTATGACTGGAGATGAGTATTCCCTTATCGGCTTGTTTCTGAGTGCGTTTCTTTCCTCAACCATATTACCGGGCAGCTCTGAGGTCGTGTTTGTTATTTTGGCAACACAGGGACATCTCCCTGCCTGGAGTCTGCTTGCCACGGCGACGGCAGGCAATACCCTGGGTGGGATGAGTTCCTGGGCCTTGGGATGGCTTATCGGGTGGTGGTATCCACTCCATGAGTTCACCAAGCCGGCCCACCATCTGGCCGTGGAACGGGTTCGCAAATGGGGTAGTCCAGTGCTGTTATTGTCCTGGGTGCCGGTCATTGGGGATCCCCTGTGTATCGCGGCAGGATGGTTGCGGATGGGTTGGGTGCGTGCCCTATTGTGTATTGGGATTGGCAAAGGGTGCCGGTATGTGGTTTTGTTCGCCCTGTTACCGCCAAATGGCGGGTGAACGACGCAGACGTCTGCCTATAGCATTCAGAAAACGTTGTTGGTATGGTTGGCCTTGCCTCTCAATTGCCTCCTTTTTGATAAATTGCTGTCCATACGATCAATTCCTCTAGAGTTCCCAGCCCATTATGGAGTCGTCATATCGTGAACGTTCCCCTTCTTGATTTGAAATCTCAATACGCCAGTATCCAACAGGATATTCAGGTGGTGTTGGAAAAAATATGTGCCGAGCAAAGTTTTATTCTGGGAGCCCAGGTTCAGAGCCTGGAGCAGACCTTGGCAACATACATCGGCACAGATCATGCGATTGGGGTGGCATCAGGAAGCGATGCGTTATTGTTGTCGTTGATGGAGGTGGGGGTTCAACCGGGCGATCGTGTCGTGACGGTCCCCTTTACATTTTTCGCGTCTGCAGGAGTGATTTCCCGGCTTCATGCGCGTCCGGTGTTTGTCGATGTGACGCCTGATACGTTTAATCTCGATCCCACACGATTGGCGGATAGCCTCACTTCAGACGTCAAAGCCATTCTTCCGGTTCATCTGTTTGGACAATGCGCGGATATGGAAACGATTCTTCAGATCGCCGATGCACAGGGAATCCCGGTCATTGAGGATGCCTGCCAGGCCATCGGTGCGGCTCGAAACGGTGTCCGGGCCGGAGCCTTCGGACGCACGGGGGGCTTCAGCTTTTTCCCGTCGAAAAATTTAGGGGGATTCGGCGACGGCGGGTTGATTACGACGCGAGACCCGCTGGTGGCCGAGCGACTGCGACTCTTGCGTGTGCACGGGAGCCGATCAGAATATCATCATCATTTAATCGGGATAAACAGCCGGTTGGATGCGCTGCAAGCGGCCATTCTTCAGGTAAAATTTCGGCATTTGGCTGAGTGGACGGCGAAGCGCCAATCGCATGCGGCCTCTTATCAGCAGATGTTTCAGACATACGGTCTTGATGAGCACGTGATCGTGCCGATCGTGGCACCCGGCAATAGTCATGTTTACAACCAGTTCACCATTCG
>JAGQKG010000014.1 GCA_020430245.1 Nitrospira sp. | reverse complement strand
GTGAGCACGGAAAAATGGCGAGAACGCCGCTGGCGGCTTTTTTCAACAGACCCATCTATGCGAAATGGACGGAAAGTGCCACGCGCGCGCAGGCGGTGACCCACACCGTTCAGCATGCCGGTGTGGTCCGAAATCTCAACCAGATTTCTCGTGGTTGAATCGAACGCGCCTATCTCACCGGAGTATTCTCTCCTTTTTATTTTCCGGCAACTGAAGGCAGTAAAACTTAGAGTCGTATGATTGTTTGCGAGTGTGCTGCTGACAAGTTACATACAGGGCGAATTATGTGGAAGCCAATTTCGCCAGTTCGGTATCGACGAATGCGAGGACTTTATCAGCATCCTCGACCAATCCGTCCGTGATGTTGAGACCGAGAGCGAGATCTTCTTCATCCAAGGTGTCGGCCAATCCGTTATTTTGTAATAAGCTCACATCCCAAAATAATATCCCGGCCGTTGTCTGTTTTCCTTCGATCGTGGCGACCACGTTAATGTTATCGCCATGCTCAGTTGGGGTATTCACAAAAGTCGGTTCAGCATTCTGTTGCTTCGCTCGCCGGACAAGCTCCATGAACGTTTTTAATCGTTGAAGACTGGCAGGGTCTGTCCCCATAATATCTTTCCCCTCTCGTGTGAAATTTCTCTGGGCCCACCTTTAATTTTTATATTTCCCGTTTCCATGGAAAGTTGTGTGAGCAATCGATTAAAGGTGTGGAGCTTATGAGGCCATATTCGGACTTATGCGGTTCCTTTGTGGCCTAACGTGGAAGGCTCTTGCTGGTCTCGCTTCCGTGCCCGGGTGGCGATGTTTTCCAGAAGCCCCGTGAGTTTTTGATATTGGGGATGGTCTGGAGAGAGTGGTTTGCCATCTTCATCGCACATTAGCTCTTGCATCCCTTCGAGTATGGTGGCCATTTCCGGGGAAAGCTCGTCATCCTTTTTTTTCCGTCCCATAGGGTTTTTCCTTTGCTGTGAATTCGAAGCAGGTAATTTCGTTTATCCTGTCCATTAAGATTTGCTGTCTTGATTCAGGATGCTTTCGATCACCGTCTTAAGGTTTTCAGCGGTTAAGTTGGCCACGCGAATGTTCCCATCCAAGAGCACCGTTGGCGTATGGGTGACTTTGATTCGTTCCCCCCATGTCCGGCCTTTGGCTAATGTTTTGAAAGGCTTTCCACTGGCGAGTCCTTTTTCAAATTCTGTAGGATCGAGCCCGATTTCTTTCAGAAGGAGGGAGCGCATGGTCTTATCAAATACTTGAATGTCTTTGTCATGAATGGACTGAAAGAGGAGTTGTTTCATTTCCGGACCTTTGCCCATGGTGACGGCCTGATTGTACATTTCAAAAGCCGTCGGAAGTTTGCCGGGTATGACGGGAAAGCCAATCATTCTGATCTCTAACTTGTCGCCAAATTCCTTTTTCAGTTGGGTTCCGACCACTCGTTCAAACATATGGCAATGTGAGCAGTAAAAGTCCGCGAATTCAAATAGAATAACCTTGCCGGTTTCATGCTGAGAAGGCTCCTCCTCCATCAGTTCATATTCGCCCTGTATCTTGCTCAAGGCCACATTGGCCCATCCTAGCAGGCTAATCAGGAGTATTCCTCCAATGATGCGGGCAATTTGCGTCTGTCCTGATTTCATGCGTGATCCTTTCTTGGTTGTCGACCTAAATTTCTGCATTATTTCTCTCGAATCGCCGCAGCCTGTTCGGGTAACATACCGAGTACTTGGGGGCGCTTTCGATTTACCCCATCATATCAGACTGAACCCATGATCCTTCAAGGTTTCTGGCATATGAAATCGTCTTGGACAGATCCGTAAGGGTGAGGGAGTGGTTGGGAACAGAGATTGTTGAGGATTATTCGAGGATTTATTAAGAGATGGTTGAGTTAATGTCGGCATTGTTCAATTGAGGAGGGCATTAAAGTGAATGTGGTGAATGTCAAAGACTACAGACCGTTTTCGAGTGAAAAAATGAAGAAGCAGAATGTGTTTCAATCACCGAGATTCTTTTGTGATGTGTATGGTTTTGAGCCAGGGCAGGAACAAAAAGGCCATGTGCATGCCGACCAGGACAAAGTCTATTTAGTCTTAGAAGGGGAGGGCACGTTTCGGGTCGGGAGTGAAAGCCGGATACTGGGCGAAGGGGAGAGCACGATGGCTCCGGCCGGGGAGGAGCATGGCGTAGCGAACCATACGACCAGCCGGCTTCGGGTGCTGGTCTTTATGGCTCCCAATCCCGGGTAAGGCTTGGGAACAGATTGACCCATATTGTTGGTGTGAAAAAAGAGAAGGGGGCCTGGGTGTACTCTCGTACCCAGGCCCCCTTGGTTCTTGAATACCAAGATTTAATTGGATGGGTCCATGGGATTAAAGATTGAAAAGTCATCCTTACCTTCTACCGACAAAATGCCTAAGGCCCCCTTTGCCACCCGGAAAATACTATGATCAACTAACAGATAGGCCCCAGGCGTATCCATCCTGAATTCCATAATAGCTGAGCCTGCGGATGGAACTAGGGTCGTTTGAACATTTTGGTTCATCAACCCACCAATGGCTCCGTCGACATAGACTTTGTCAAATACCTCGCCGATGATGTGAAACGAAGAGACGCTGTTGGGACCAATGTTGCCAAAATAGAGTCGTACGGTTTCACCGACTTTGGCAATGAGTTCCCCCTTTCCGGTCAAGGCACCGACTTTCCCATTAAACACGACATGATCCGGGTGTTCCGCCAGCCCCTTTTCCATTGAAAGTTCGTACAGACCTTTCTCCTTGCTTGGCTCTGTAAAGAACTCGCTTTGAACAACGGCATATTCATGATCCACTTTGGGAAGTCCCTCTTCAGGGTCCACCAGGATCATCCCGTACATTCCGTTGGCGATATGAGCGGGGATATTTGGAACTGGTGAGGCACAATGATACATGTACAGCCCAGGCCTCAGGGTTTTGAAACTCAGCACGTTTTCTCCTCCTGGGCTCGCCAAGTTTGCACCGGCTCCTCCGCCAGGGCCATTCACGGCATGTAAATCCATATTATGTGGGTATTTATTGGTGGCATGATTTTTTAAATGAAGTTCGACGGTATCGCCAACGCGGACTCGAATCATGGGGCCGGGCACGGTCCCGTTGAAACTCCAAAATTTGTATTGAATTTCATCTGTCAACGTTCCTACGTATTCTTTGGCCTCGACATTGACAAGAACTCGTGCGGGCTCCTTTCGGGTAATGGGGTCGGGTACGTGTGGCAATGTCGTCAATTGAGCCTGGACGGTTGGCATGTCCTTAGCCTGTACGGGTGAAATAGTACCCATGGCCAGAACACCCAACATGATGACCAGAGAGATTAAACGTGTTAGACGCCTCGGGTGGATGAACGCTACATGAGTCACGGATGATTTCCTCCTTCTGAAGAATTGGGAAAATGTTAAAAACCTCTTGTAATTTTCCTATTTGTTCTTTTTTATCCTAAAGAATTCTAAAGAAATACAGGAGGAAAACAATGATATAGATCATTAAATGCAAAAAGATTTTCCCAGGAGCTCTTGAGGTGGGTTTAGGGCCGGAAATGGCAGGAAGGATTTTTAGGAGAAACTATGAAAAGGCATGGGGAGCCATGTGCTGAAGTCTGGTGAGATCTTGAATGATCAACTTTTTTCCTGTTCCCCTAATCACGTGATTTTTTTTGAATCGGCTCAGAATGCGACTTGTGGTTTCTTTCGTCAGGCCGGCCATATCGGCTAAATCCTGATGGGTTAGTCGTACGCCAATGCGGACGCCGGTTGCCTCTTGGATGCCGGATCGCTGGGTTAGGTTGACAAGGATGGAGGCGACCCGCTGTTCGGCACGATCCAAGGCAAAGGCCTTGGCATTGTCTTGGGATTCACGCAGGCGGAGGCTCAAGTAATTGATGATATTGACCGCTGCATCAGGATTTTTTTGGATTATATCCAGCATCACCATTCGGTGAATTTTGACAATGGTGCCTTCTCCCATGGATTGGGCGCAGCCGGGGTGGCCTTCTCCTGCGAATGCGGACGCTTCACAACAAAACAGGTCCCCGGGCATGAGGACTTTGAGAGTGACGTCCCGTCCTTCAGGTGAGGATTTCACACATTTCACGTTTCCCTGTTTGACGATATGAAACCATTCGGCGGGATCGCCTTCTCGAAAGATAAATTGTCCTTTTTGGATGGGTACTTCGATCGCGTGGCTGGCCAGTTCCCTTCGATCGGAATCAGAAAGGCAGGCAAAGAGCGGAATGGAGTCAAGATTTGATGGTGGAGGCATTGAATGTCATACTTAAACCAATTGTTTAACTTTTTCGACAATGGACTTAGCGCTAATTCCATAATGATCGAGGAGTTGCTCGGGCTTCCCGCTATGTGGGATTTGGCGGATGCCCATTTTTGTGAGCTGGACTCCCTCCTCCGCCATTGCGCTGAGTACAGCATCACCGATTCCACCATGCAGGTAATGGTCCTCGACGGTGAGGAACCTCTTGTTCGTGGCCTTGGCGGCTTGTAGCAGAGTGGTCTTATCGATCGGGGTCACGCTATAGAGGTCGATGACTCTCACGGTAATTCCGACGGTTTGCAGTTGATCATAGGCTTTGAGTGCTTCGAAGACGGTGACCCCTGCGGCTACGATAGTTAGCTGGTCCTTGGTGGCACTTTGACGGAGGACTTTGGAGCCGCCAATCGTGAAGGACTCCTCGGTCCCATAGAGTATTGGAGTTTTGGGTCGCCCTGTTCGCATGTACACCATGCCCTGGTGATTGGCCATGGCTTCAACCAGCCGATAGGCGCACATGGCATCGGAGGGATACAGGATGGCCACTCCCGGCTGAGCCGCCATCATCGCGAGGTCTTCCAAGCCCATTTGTGATGGACCGTCCTCGCCAATACTGACTCCAACGTGTGAACCCATGAGTTTAATATTGGTCTGACTGATGGCCGCCATGCGAATGAAATCATAGGCGCGTGTGAGAAAGCAGGCGAATGTGGCGGCAAAGGGAATTTTCCCGCATGCGGCCAGACCTGATGCCGTGCCCACCATGTTTTGTTCGGCTATGAAATTTTCAAAGAATCGTTCAGGAAAACGTTTTCCAAATTTATCCGTAAAGGTCGAGTTTTTTACGTCGGCGTCCAACGCGACTACAAGGGAATTGACTTCTCCCAGTTGTGCTAATGCCTCTCCAAACGCCTCTCGAGTAGCCACTAAATCGGTTGCCCCATACGTTGGGGCTGGGAGTGGTTGGATAGCATTTTGGGCCCGTTGAACCGGCATGGGCGGGGCTATGGAAACCTGGGGAGAGGGGGATGGTAACGTCTGATTCAATGCGCTGATCACTTCTTTCGCTTGTTGTGTATTGAGAGGCTTTCCGTGCCAATTCGGATGATCTTCGGCGAAAGAAATGCCTTTTCCTTTCAACGTCTTGGCCAGAATCATGGTAGGCGTCGTGCGGGTCTGAGCAGCTTCTGCAAAGGCTTTGAGGAGTGCTGTGTGATTGTGCCCATCCACGCAGATGGTATGCCAGCCAAATCCTTCCCATCTGGCCTGGTACGTGGTTAGGTCATGTTCCAGCATAGTGGGATCCGATTGTCCAAGGCGATTAATGTCCACAATGCCGCATAGATTATCTAATTGAAAATTCCTGGCAATATCGGCGGCCTCCCACACTGACCCTTCGACGGATTCCCCATCGCCTAATACCACATAGGTTCGGGCTGGAGACTTGTCCAGGTATTTATTATTTAAGGCGATGCCGACACCCACTGACAGGCCTTGCCCAAGAGATCCGGTGGCCATATCAACAAATGACAAGCGGGGAGTGGGATGGCCTTCGAGGTCCGATTCGAGCGTCCGAAGTCCGAGCAATTGTGTGGGGTCGAATAACCCGGCTTCCGCCCAGGCGGCATAGAGCAGCGGGGCCGCATGACCCTTGGATAAGACAAACCGGTCGTTGTCCGGGTTGCGAGGGTTTTTAGGATCAAATCGCATGACCGAGAAAAATAAGGTGGCCACAATATCCGCTGCGGAGCAGCAACTGGTCGGATGTCCACTTCCCGCTTGAGTGGTGGCTTGGATGCTATGGATGCGAAGTTGATCGGCTTTTTGACGAAGGAGTTCAGGAAGCTGGGCTGAAGCGTGGGTGGTCACGGTTGGCTCCTCACTCAAGGATGTAATCGTGAGACTTGAAGACCACAAAACGGTAGCAGACCCCTATATCTCAGTCAATTTAAGTAGCAGTATTGATCGATGATCATTGTCCGATGTAGGGTATGATGGCTCTGACTGTTCTAAGAATATCCATCCTGCGGTTAATTGATTCTGGAGGGGAACGATCATGAATAAGAGTGAGGCCATAACTCAGGCGACCGTCATCATATGTTCAGTTTTTCTGATGGGCGGAATGATGGTGGGGTGTTCTTCCGCACCACAACCTCAATCGGATCCATCAAAAAAAGACATTCAGCAGGATTCCGATCGGTTCTTCAAAAAGATGGGCCAGGAAGAAGGTCAACAAGCTCCCACACGTTAAGAGAGGGGTTCTGGAAGCATAGGCTTTCTTTATGATGTGCTCATCTGTTGCTTCCCTCATGCAAAAGGAGCAGGTATATCTTTCAATGCCTGAGACGGTGATGAAGGGATGAGGTGAAAGTCTATTCGGTTGAGCCGGCTTGCCGTATCAGTTCGGTTTTTAAGGGTATTTGATCCAGAATAGTCGATCGGACCTGGTATAAACCTGGCAAGCTTGCTCCCTTGGCGAAGACCAGTCCCCGTTCCCTCTTTCCCAAAATTAATTGTCCGATTTCCTGTCCCTTGCGGTCCATGCCAGAAATGGTGGCGTTGGGTGAGGCCATTCCATTGTCTGTTGAGGCGAGAGAGGAATCAGGGTGAAAAATTTCCGCTGGTGCGTCCACGATCCGACTGACAAAAAGTTTCACAATGTCCTGGTCCACTTCTGCTGACGGATTGTCCTCCAAGATCCACTCATCGTGTTGATTGATCAGGGTATAATGATCCTGTGGTGTGTGAACGGTCAGCATCGCGATATCGGCGACTTCCATGCCAAAGAGACGTTTGTCTTGAAAATAGAACATTCCTTGCGTGATGGGTTTCAGGATACCCGCGGGAATCTCATAGAGTGGGCCGGAGGCGGACGTGACGGCATAGGCTTTTTCTGGATCAGCAAATTGATAGAGTTCCAGATGGTGCGTGCGTGCGCCTTCTACGACTTGTATCGTAGCCCGGATACGGGCCGGTTGCCCTAGAATCCGTTTCTTCTCTTCCTCGGTGTCAACGAACCCTGTGGCGGCCAGGCCTCCTAAATCCATGAGGAGTGTGCCCACGGCTGTTTTGTCTGCAGGCCCCTTCACAGGACTTTGAAATATCCAATTCGGTGTCAAGCTATGGGCTCCTGCCATTCGGGTGATGATCATCGTGGTTGATCCGAGCTGAATATGAAGCTCCAGTACTCGATCACGCTCGAAAAACAATAGGTCTTTGAGACGAAAGTTCGTGAGGGACTTTTGAGCAAAGGTCATCACATCCAACGTGGTCAGTACGACCTGATTCTCAGGTTTCGTTTGGACGTACAAGGAAGGAGCAAAGGGTCCGGCATCCCCTAGCGCCATTTCCTGCGTCTGGGTCGGAGTGGTCAGGCTGAGGGTGAGATAAGGAGGATCTAACCCGTACGTGGACAAATTGCTTGGACCATCCTCGATATGCCGTTTGATTTTTCCTATTGTCAGGGCTCGTAGAATCCGGCGAATTTCCCTTGCATCCGCGGGGGATCGCATGGGTTCGGTCATCATCCACCGCCATTGGTCGTCACGTTCGAGACGGATGGTGTCCGTGGGCGTGGCCCAAGTGATCTGCGTGATCGCCCGGTCATCAAACGGCAGGATCTGTCGTTCCTGGGTTTCCTGTTTTTCCAGTTGCCGGGATTGAGGGATATCAATGAAAAGGATATAGCCTCCCAAGCCGAGAACGACCAGAGCCAGAATGAGCGTCATTCGAACAGGATTGATCATATTACAGGCTCCGCCGCCTTTTCCAAATAGATAGACCGAGAAATAAGGTGAGAAGTGGAAGGAACAGGACCTGAAAAAATACGAGTGCTTGTTCCTGTGAAGGATTTGGGATAAATGGATGAAAGGCCGGGTCTTTTGGCGTCAGAGAAACTAAGGCGTCCTCTTGCGCAAGCCAGGCGACAGCTTTTAAAAAAAAGTCCGTATTTCCCGGATAGGTCAGATACCCATTGGCCGCAAATGCTGCATTTCCCACAATGAGGACGGCGGATTGAACGCCTGGGGATTGGTCGACCGGTTTCCGGGTCAAGAGGCCCGCAACCGTAAACGGGCCTTTGGCGTCTTGCCCCGAAGTGAATTCGGGTTGAGGACTTTTTAAGTCTGTTTCTTCCCAACTTTCCGGAGACGTTTGCGCTAAAGCCACATACTCCCAGGTCTCCCCTTGTGCCCCGTCGAAAGTCACTGAGCGGGATACGGGAAACAGGATAGGAGTCGTGAAGTCTTCGGTAATATCATGAGTCGTAAATGTGCGAACGAGTAATGCGGTGGGACTCCCACGTCCTAAGCGATCTTGTTCATCGGCCAGGATGCCGCTCCCCAATTGAATACCCCAAGGTGTCATCAGGGGATCTAACGCGGCGTCACTGGCTGGATCAACCATCACGAGCACCCGTCCTCCTTTTTTTAGAAATTGACTGATCCGCTGTTGGTCCTCAGAGGATACCGCTTCTGTGGATGAGGCCACGATGAGGACATCCGCTTCGTCGGAAGCCGCGTCTTGCCAATCCACGGTCCCGATCGCATAGCCTTGCTTGGTCAAGGCATCGCCGGCACGAGACAATCCTGAGGATTCGGTATCAGATAAACTTTTTTCGCCATGGCCCGTGACAAAGGCAATGCGCTTTTTCTTGTCCTGTGTGACGCGGAGTAGCGCATTAGTCATGTCGGCTTCAGAGGCCCGCTGGAGATAGACTTTTTGGGAACCGCTTTCTACGACAACCGTATCGATGCGAGACACCTGATACTCTTTTACCTTATCTGGTTGGCGTTCCGGATCAATGAAGGTTAGCGTGACGAGAGGACTTTCCTTCGAATAGGTCGTCAATAAATCCTGGTAGCCGCCATACCCCGGGCTTCCTTCATGAGTGAAGACCGTTAAGTTTACTTCTTGTGGAAGAGTCCGAAGGATTTGATAGGTCTGTCGGCTTAAGGTGAAATTTTGTGTCTCTGAGAAATCCCATTCCGGTGCATGCTTGGCTGCAAGGAAATTGAGTAAGGTAACGACGACGCCTGCAAGCAGAACCGAAAACAGGCTGTGTGCACCGAGTCGGGTAGACCGGGTTCGGGTTAAGGCGGTGAGGTGACGAAAATGGAGGGTGGAATAGCCAAGGAGGCAAAATGTCCCCAGACCGAGTAGGATTGAGGAGAGGTTTCCTCCGGTAGGATAGACCAAGGGGAGAGCCAGTCCTGCAAAGGCTAATATGGTTCCAGCTATTCCTAGAATTGAAGGCACACGTGTTACTTCCATCGGTAGGCGTCGACGGCTTGGTGCGCGGCAAACCACATAAAAGCTATGCCGGAGGCGTAATAGAGAATATCTTTGAGGTTGAGTAGCCCACGAATCAATCGTTCATAATGTTCGCTAAAAGAGAGATAAGACAAAATGTAACCGACCGTGGTGTCCCCAATAATGCCTCCTACCGCCCCGAGCATCCAGAGACCCAAGATGCAGCCAAAGCTTAAAAAAGCTGCAATAATTTGATTTTCGGTTAATGCCGAGGCAAATAGACCAATGGAAATCAAAAGGGCTCCTTGGAGGAACAAGGCGACATATCCAAGATAAATCGGGCGCCAATCAAAGGTTGCATAGGCGGAAAGCGTAACCGGGATAAGGCCTGTTAGTGATAACAGGCCGCTATAGACAATGATCACACTCATGAACTTTCCTGACACGATTTCATTCACACCAATGGGAGATGTGAGAAGTAGTTCGAAGGTTCGGAGTTTGCGTTCTTCTGCGAACAGGCGCATGGTAAGTAAGGGCAGGATAATCATGAGAATGAGGTTCATGCTTCGAAAAAGAGGCCTGAAAAGCATGTCATTCAGATTGAGTTGTGCGTAGGTGTTTTGTATTTGCATCAGGCGGATAGCCTGATTGCTTGCATTGGCCGCCGCGGAATAGGCCAACAGGCCCACGATAGCCAAAAAGATCGCCGCGATGACATAGACCACCGGAGATACAAAAACACTTCGCAATTCTTTGGCAACAATCGTGTGAACAGGGGTCATGAAGAGAGTAATCCGGGTGTACAGCGGTTAGTATGGCCCACCAGACATGCTGATGGAGGACCCGCTGGGCGTCTTGGTTTGTGTGAGCACCTTAAATGCGTCCTCAAGGGTGAGAGGTTGGGTTTTTAATTCCAGAAGGCCCACATTCCGGGAGACGACTAACTGGGTCAATTCCTCTCGGATATCATGGCCCATCTGCGTGTCCAGAAGATAGGTGTGAGGCGTTGCCCCTTGGGAGACTCGGATGACTCCGGGAATATGGTGAAGCGCCTCTAACAGGTCTGGGTCGGATTGCTTTACGGTCAGGCTGAGAGTTTCCGATTCACGGAGTTTGGCTCCTAATTGTTCCGGAGTGTCCACGGCTACGATTTGGCCACGGTGAATAATAATAACCCGCTGGCAAATAGCGGTTGCCTCGGCCAGGAGATGTGTACTTAAAATAATGGTGTGAGAGCCCGACAGACTTTTAATAAGTTCCCGAATCTCAATGATTTGATTCGGGTCTAACCCTGTCGTTGGTTCGTCCAAAATCAAAACGGGCGGATTGTGCAAAAGCGCTTGTGCCAGGCCGACCCGTTGTCGATATCCACGGGATAAATGTCCAATGACTCGTCCCCGAACATCGGTCAGGCCCGTTTGAGTAATGATGGTATCCATCCGTTCGGTCAATTGGTCCTCAGAAAGTCGCTTAATTCTTCCCACAAAGGTTAAATATTCAGTGACGGTCAGTTCCAGATAGAGAGGAGGAGTTTCAGGGAGGTATCCGATATGTTTTTTGACCTCCCATGGCGTTTCCAGGCAATCAAAGCCGGCAATGCGAACGGTTCCCAGTGTTGGCGGCATGAATCCTGTCAAAATACGCATGGTCGTGGTTTTCCCTGCGCCATTTGGGCCGAGAAACGCTACGATTTCTCCTTTGTTGATGGAAAAGGAGATGTCATTCAACGCCATTGCGTTCCCATAGCGTTTGGTCACATGTTGAACGTCAATCATACGGATGCCCAGCGAGTTGTATCGTGAAATTGTGAGAAAGGTAACTTTGAAATACTAATTGACCCGACAGGATTCAGATCATACCTATGTGAAAAAAAATCCGTCAAGGTTAAACATGAGGGCGGTGCAACCCAAGATTGACTCTTTTGATGAAAGTTGTATGATAGATTATTCCTGGAGATGCTTGAGCCGTACGAGCGAAGGAACCCCTGGCTTGCCTTGGGATATTGGAGTAACGGCCACCATTGAGATTGAGGAAGTTGTTTCAGGAAAATTGTGCGGTTTTGGGGTGTTTGGTTGCCCTTCTGAGTGGGTGTAGTTCCTGGCATCATGTAGCAATCTTCAGTCATGGTGCGGATTTGGAGAATGAATCTTCCGATTCTTCTCCTCCTTCAATGTCGTCTGCCTCCCCCGTTTCTTCTGTGCTTAAGCCAGCTCCATCTCTTCCCAGCGTTTCGAAGCCTACAACATCATCAGAGAATTCTCCGCCAGAAATTGTTTCGGACATTATTGCGCAATCTGCAGATGACTCCCATCTGCCCTGGAAACTGGAAGATGTATATTTTGATTATGACCAATATTCCATACGGAAAGAGACGGTTTCTACTCTGAGGCAGAATGCTCAGGTCCTTCTGAAGCGATATCCGACTCGTGAAGTATTGATTGAAGGGCATTGTGATGAGCGGGGAACTGAGGAATATAATCTTGTTCTGGGAGAGCGACGGGCGATGGCGGTGAAGAAGTACCTGATAGATTTAGGGGTGAGCGCTTCCTCTATCCGAGTGCTCAGTTTAGGAAAGCATGCTCCATTTTGTCTTCAGTCCACGCTTCAATGTTTTCAACAGAATCGCCGAGCTCACTTTGTGTTGAAATAATTCTGTCCGATCTTCAACTTTACAACTTTATGTGTTGGGGGGTATGCCTGCAGCACCCATTTGGATTTGATCTATTTTGGCAGTCCCTCCTTTTTGGTTATTGAAGGGGTCTAAATCGCGGGATATCTTGGGAGAAAAATTGCAAATCTCTCAACCATATTTTAGCCTTTTTCCTCAACATGAGGCGGATGTCTATGCGGTATTGGTCTCTTACAATCTGGTTCTTACTGATGTTTCCCTCGTCGGTTCTTTCGGAGGTATGGGATTTTTCCTGTACCGAGGCGGTTTCGCTTTTGAGGGCCGCTCAGGACCAAGTCGTTCGGAAACATGACCAATTGCAGGAAGCTAAATTCAGTCTCCGGCATGCTCCTAAAGAATTTGATGGGTGCAGGCGGAGTCGTCGGGGATTTCAAGGGGGAAAAATTCATTGCGTGACACATCAATCTCCTCAAGGGAATTTGTTAAGAGATATTCTTGTTGCGCAACGAAGCCTTGATGCCTCTATCCAAGATTTCAATAAATACCAAAAAAATCTGGTCCTTTCCTGCTCGAGGACTTCTCCCTAAACCGATTTTTTACCTCGGATTCCATCCCTTGCGGGTGGTACGCCCTCCTAAGTTGGTGCTTCTTCTATCCTGGTGCCAAAGGTTTGCCTCCGTTGAAAGCCAGGCCACTCAATGCTTTCTCTCCCTCTGGGAGGTGTGTGCCTTTATTCATGGTTTTGAGCCACACCCTGGGCAGAGACCATGGTTCTTTTGGTAATCATGCTTGAAGCGAATGATGCTGACTCTGGGCTAATCTTCCTCTTGTCAACAATGAAGAAAAATTTTTGAAAAATCCGTATAATCATCGATCTTGGATACGAAATGAATAGGCGAAGGTTTCCTGTCATTGACTGTGGGAAGGGACCTTTTAGTGCTCAGTTTTAAAAAGATTGTGGCCTCGTTTTTTTCTCCTCTCTCTCTTTGTATGGAGATCATGGTTTGTGGTCTTCTCTTTTTGTGTTTTTCCCGCAAGCAATACATTGGGAAATTTCTGGTTGCTCTGGCATTCATGCTGCTGGTCATCAGCGGTTATGAAGGAATCTCGGGGCGAATCATCCATTCGTTGGAATCACAATATCCTCCCATTAATCTATCTCAAGTTATGGCTTCTGGGGGAGGGCCAAATACCCAAGAATCCGTGAAATGGATTGTTGTTCTCGCTAGTGGCATTGCCGGAGATGCAACGTTGCCTTATCAGCTTCGAGTGTCCCATCATTCCCGTGTTCGATTAATGGAGGGCATTCGGCTTCATCGGATGTTACCCGGCAGTAAGATCATCCTGACAGGGGGGACAGGGTTTGAGGGAGCTCCTGAGGCGACCACGATGAGTCGAGTTGCCGAGGAATTGGGCGTCAGTCGGGCAGATATGGTTTTGGAGGTTGAATCCCGTGATACCAAGGACCATCCTCTTTATGTTCGGGATATCGTCCATGATGAGCCTTTTATCCTGGTGACAAGTGCTTTCCATATGCCACGAGCGGTCAGATTATTTGAGAAGCAAGGTCTATTTCCAATTCCTGCCCCCACAGGACAATGGGTTCCTCCCATGCAGTTTTGGTCTTTAGTGAACTTTTTCCCAAGCTCCGCAGGAGTGCGCCTTGCCGAATTGGCCTATCATGAATATATGGGGTTATTGGAGGCCTGGGTTCAAGGCCAGATTTAGAAGAGAAGGGAGAAGGCACCGAATTTTGACCTTTAAAAGGCTTGTGAAAATTTAATTGAGAGGATTGATGCCCCTGCACTGAATAGCGGTGTGAGGTTGCAACAGGCCTTATTTCTTAGCTCAGTCTGTCCGATAGAGATGCTAAAGAATGTAATCTGGTAGTTTTTTGGCAACGATAACTGGGGCTTTTGGGGGATCAATAAAGTTATGTTTAGGCCAAGATGTGCGGGAGGCCCGCTCATGATGTGTCTAAGTGTCTTATTGCTTGGGGGGTGTAATATATGGGAATCGTATTACCATCCAGACCATGGTTCCTCTCGTGCGGGTCGTCTTTGCCATCCCTATGGGGACTGCATACAGGGGAAGTGGGTTTCCACCAATGGAGCAGGTAAGGATCCAATGGAAACCCATTCAGCTTGTGTTGCGTTGGTTGCGGCAGAACAGGGAAATGATTGGACGAGAAATTCGGTTACCCAGGGATTAGAAATAAGTGAGTGTATGGAACAACAAGGATTTACCCTCAAGCAAAGATAAAACGAGAAAAATTTACTGAGTCACCTTAAGCAGTGACCTCCCCCGACTTATCTGAATGCCACCATCCTTGCTCTTCCATCTTGAATAAGGCTATAGAAAGTTGGGATTCAGTTTTTGCAACATTATCCCTCATGTCCATTGGTATCGGTCGCGGTTATACAAATTGTGGCCTGAAGGGATTCTTCTGGTTTAAGGTTGAAAGGAATTTTTTCTCGAATGGTTCCCCCTCCTCTGGGATTGGTCGCCTTGATCTCTTTATATTTGAATAATCCTTTTCCTACATCTTGGTAAATGGTAGTCTTGGCGAGGTTCGTTAGTGCCTGGCCGTTAGCCTTTGTTGTGGGTTCAGTATACGAAATGCTGACAACCGGGTTTGATGCCGTAACAGTGATTTGGGCAGACGTGAGACAATTCAAGGCATTTCTTATTCCAAAAGAAGAAGCCTGCGGAGATAGTAGTTGAGACCCTTCTGAGGAACCAACTGGGTTGATTGGCTTTGAGGGTATATCTGTCTGGGGAGCTTCTCCGGTTGGGGGTGGACCTTCCGAAGGAAGGCAAGAGGGGCGTAGCCAACATAATACTGTGTCAAATTTTTCCTGAGATTGGGGAGAAGAACAAGAAAGAAGACTAGAATAAAGAGCTAGGATCATGAGGAATCGGATATTAGTTCTCACAAATAAACCTTGTCTGAGCCGGTCTTACAAAGCTGGATTCCGGAGAATGACGAAATAAGTTAGACGATAGTTGTATGAGGTTGGCTCCGTTGTATTTTATCTCTCCTGTGGTCTTAACGGAAGGCCTGTCTTAAACTTAAGCGGCATCATTCAATTCACTGGATATGAAATGGGAAATAGAAAGGTTGAGCTGAACCAGGTGAGAAAAAACCATGGAATCGCTTCTTTTTCAAAAGGGGTGAAAACAGTAAGGCCTCTCAGAAAAAAAGATTCTCCACGATTGTCAAATCGACCAGAGAAAATTTTTAAAGAGTTGAAATTGTTTGCAACGGATGTGGATGGGGTTCTGACCGATGCTGGCATGTACTATGGAGAATCAGGCGAAGAATTGAAAAAATTTCACACGCGTGATGGTATGGGGATTAAGCTCTTGCAGGCCCAAGGGTTGATCACCGCTATCATTACCATGGAAAACACCGAAATTGTCGCTCGCCGTGGAAAAAAACTGGGAATTCCCGAAGTCTTTCAGGGCGCTAAGGACAAGGTTGCCATTCTCCGTCATTTGTCTGAAAAGCACGGAATTCCTCTTTCGCAAATGGCTTACATTGGGGATGATGTGAATGATGTGGAGGCTTTAAAAGTTGTGGGATACGCGGCAGCTCCCGCGGATTGTGTAGAACAAGTCCGTCAGGTTGTGCATTATGTCTGCAAAAAAAATGGAGGTGAGGGCGCTGTGCGGGAAGTTATCGATAAAATTTTGGCTGCGAAAGGCCCCCCTTAGCAACATGACATGAGTTAGGTGTATAAAACAGCCCAAGATTCCCCTCAGCTTGCTGAGGGGAGGGACACGTAAATGAGGTTAAACACGTTTGCAAAATGCCCTCCAGCTTGCTGGGGAGAATTTCACTTTCGAATATTTGAGTCCGACAAGATTGTCTGTAAGTGTATTACCCATAGCCAACTGAGAATGGTTTTCCATTGCCTCTATTGGACTGTTTGAACCGCTTGAGAGAGAAGGGCCGAACATGAACCCTCATGTCTATGGAGTCATTTTAGCCGGGGGGAGTGGAACTCGTTTTTGGCCGTTGAGTCGGGAACGATTTCCGAAGCAATTGTTGAGAATTTTGGGAGAGGGGACGCTCCTACAACAGACATTCGAGCGATTATTACAGAAGATTCCCGCGAATCGGATGGCAATTGTCACCAATGCTGTTCAAGCAGAATCCATCAAGCTCCAACTCAATCAGTGGAAAGATGACATCGCTGGAAATGTCATCCTTGAGCCGGAAGGAAGGAATACCGCGCCGGCGATCGCTTTGGCAGCTCTACAATTGATGCATCAAGATCCTGAAGCAGTGATGGTGGTGGTACCGGCCGACCATGTCGTGAAGGCCTCCAGGAAATTTATACGAGCTGTACAATTTGCGAGTGAATTGGCAGTGGATGGGCATCTTGTGACGTTTGGGATTCAGCCGACTCGTCCGGAAACAGGGTATGGCTATATTCAGCCTTTGAAGCGAATGAGAGTGGGAGCCAAGGGCCCCTTCATAGGGTATTCGGTGGCCCGCTTTGTTGAAAAGCCGAATCTCCCGACTGCCAAACGATATTATCGATCTGGAAATTATTTTTGGAATAGCGGTATTTTTGTCTGGAAAGCTTCGCAGATTTTATCAGAATTAGCCTTTTTTCAGCCGGCGTTATCTAAATTGTTGACTGGTTTGCAATGCAGAATGGGAAGTGAGGAGTTTCCCTCCCATCTTCGGAAGGTGTATGCCAAAGTCGAATCGCTTTCAATTGACAATGCGGTGATGGAACATTCTTCTCGCAGCGTGGTGATACCGATAGACTTTGGTTGGTCGGATGTGGGGAGTTGGAGCAGTCTGGAAGAAGTGGTGCCTCTGGATAAAGGTGGCAATGTCCGGAATGGGAATATTATAGATCTGGGAAGTCGTGACTCCGTGCTGTTTGCAGATCGAAGGGTTGTTGCAACGATTGGTCTCAATAATATGGTGGTGGTGGATACCCCCGATGCCACTCTGGTCTGTCCCAAAGATCGTGCGCAAGATGTTAAGACTATCGTCAATCTGTTGAAACGACAGGGTGCCCCGGAACATTTGGAGCATCGAACCGTCCAGCGTCCTTGGGGTTCCTATACCGTTATGGAAGAGGGTAAAGGATACAAAGTTAAACGAATTGAAGTCATCCCTGGAAAACGGCTTTCCCTTCAACTTCATCATCAACGCAGTGAGCATTGGGTGGTCATTGCAGGAACGGCCAGAGTGACTCGTGGCGAAGAAGTCTACGACCTGCAGGCGGGAATGAGTACGGGGATACCTAAGGAGACTCCGCATCGTCTAGAAAATCCCGGGCAGATCCCTTTAGAGATTGTTGAAATTCAAAATGGGCCCTACCTTGGAGAAGATGATATCGTTCGACTTCATGACGATTTTGGTCGATTACGACCCATTGGGTAAGATCTCGGAAGGAAAAAGTGACGGATGGGAATTTTTCGAGAATATGATATTCGTGGGATTGTTGAGCACGATTTAGGTCCCAATGTGGTTGAGCGAATTGGCCGTGCCTTTGGGACTCTGGCTAGAACACGCGGTGTTCGCAACATCACGGTGGGCCGGGATGGTCGTTTAACCTCACCAGCACTTCGGAATCATCTTATTGCCGGCCTGACCCGGTCAGGAGTGAATGTACTTGATCTTGGTCTATGTGCGACCCCTTTACTGTATTTTTCCCTCTTTTCCTGTGATGTTGGGGGGGGCATCATGATTACCGGCAGTCACAATGCTGCCGATTATAACGGATTTAAGATGTGTATAGGCCGGGAAGCATTGTACGGAGCTGATATACAGGAATTGCAGGTAATATATGAAAGCGGGGAGTTTGCATCCGGAGCAGGAACGGTTATACAACAAACCATTATTCCTGAATATCTCAAATTTTTACAAGAACATTTTTCATTGCTGAGGGCCCAGGGACTTCGGGTTGTGATTGATTGCGGAAATGGAGCGGCTTCTCTGTTTGCCAAAGAAGCTTTGGAGCAATTGGGATGCGATGTGACGGGCTTGTATTGCGATCTGGATGGTCATTTTCCCAACCATCATCCGGACCCCACAGTGGTGGATAATCTAAAGGACCTGATTGAGAAGGTCAAGGAAACCGGAGCGGATGTGGGAATCGGGTACGATGGTGATGCCGACCGAATTGGGGTCATTGATGAACAAGGCCAAATTATGTGGGGTGACCGGTTATTACTCCTTTTTGCTCGGGATGTGTTGGATGATCATCCAGGGTGTTCCATTATTTCAGAGGTGAAAGCCTCACAGGTGTTGTATGACGATATTCAAAAACAGGGTGGACGGGGTATTATGTGGAGAACTGGGCATTCCATCATTAAAGCCAAAATGAAGGAGGAAAAAGCTTTACTTGCCGGAGAGATGTCGGGTCATCTGTTTTTTGCCGACCGGTACTATGGATATGACGATGCTATTTATGCCTCTTGTCGGCTTATCGAAATTCTTGTGAAACGGAAAAAGGCATTGTCATTCCTGTTGGCCGATATTCCTCAAACCGTGGTGACCCCTGAAATTCGAGTAGATTGTCCGGATGATCAAAAGTTTTCATTAGTCGAAAACGTGAAAAACCGTTTAATGCATCTTGCCAACACACAAAATCCGACGACTTCAGCTTTGCCCATTCGTGACATTATCACCATTGATGGCATTCGTGTCCGTTTTGACGAAGGATGGGGCCTGATTCGAGCCTCGAATACTCAACCTGCATTGGTTCTTCGCTTTGAAGCCTCTTCCCACACTCATCTCACTCAAATTCAAGCCTATCTGGAAGAAAAACTTTCTGAAGCCACCGTAGACTTCACTTCCTAACCTTGTCCCCACGTTATTTCACTTTTTTGTTTCGGATTGTCCTTGGGTGCATTCTCACCCGTTTCTGGTAAACCCATCATCGATTAGAACGATGACTCCGTGAAATCCACCACAATGAAAGTTCGGTGTTCACCAATCCAACCAGCTTCATCATTTAAGTAAGAATATTTTTCGATGCCGCACGTGAATTTCTGTCGAACGTGCGTTGCTCCTTTATGCGAAAAAGCATATAATGAAAATCCTCTAGTATTCCCATGGATCATGATTAATGACTCCGCGTTTTTCCTTATCGACACACACCTTTCGTGAGCAAGCATCTATTCCTGGAACCTCGGGGGAATTTTCTCGCATCATCATGCAAATTGCCTTGGGGGGGAAACTGATTGCCCAGGATCTTAGAAAAGCCGGATTGAGTCAATTTCTGGGTTCCACAGGGTTAATAAATGTGCAAGGCGAAGAGGTCCAAAAGTTGGACGAACGAGCCAATCAGATATTTCTGGATGTGTTTGAGCACATGGAACTGGTGAGTACACTGGTTTCAGAGGAAATGGAAAAACCCTATCTCATCAAAGAAGCCGATGGCCAGGGACGGTATGCGGTCTTTTTGGATCCTTTGGATGGCTCCTCTAACATTGATGTCAACGCGTCCTTAGGTTCAATTTTTTCTATTCATCGGCTTTCCGTTGAGGGTTTCCCCACTTCTGAAGATGCCTTGCGAAAAAAAGGGGGCGATCAGGTTGCGGCGGGTTATGTCTTGTATGGGGCAAGTGTGCTTTTAGTTTATACCTGCGGCCATGGTGTGCACCAGTTCACATTGGATCAGGAGGCAGGAGAGTTTTTCCTCTCAGCCAAGAAAATTCAAATCCCAAAGCGAGGGAAAATATATAGTGTGAATGAAGGCAATTACCAAAAGTGGTCCACCGGTACTCAGCAATTTCTTCACTATCTTCACGAAGTCGATGTCCAGACAGGCAGACCATACACCAGCCGTTATTCCGGGTGTTTTGTGGCTGATGTGCATCGTGTTTTGTGCAAGGGCGGCCTTTATATGTACCCGGGAGAGCAGAAAAACCCAGAGGGAAAATTGAGGCTCATGTATGAAGCCGCCCCCTTATCGTTTTTGATTGAACAAGCCGGTGGGATGGGAAGTACGGGTGTCGAGCCTGTCAATCAAATTATCCCGAATGCCCTTCACCAGAGAGTCCCTTTGTATATTGGCAGTCAGGATGATGTGACCAAAGCTGAAGCGTTCCTTCGGTCTGAGTGACCGATCTAGGGAAGGAGAATCTCCTATGGTGTTACGAATAATATTTCTGGTCATTGGGGTGGTCTTGGGTATGTCCTTGGCATGGGGTACAACCGATGGCCAGATAGGCCTTCTGTTCTTGGGCGGGGGAATCGGGGCAGGGGTTGGTGGATTAATCCTAGCTGTGGAAAACAGATTGAAAGCCGCCCCTTTACCACTCGTCGTGTGTGGAGGGGGCGGATTAGTTGTCGGTCTCCTTGTGGCGGGTTTGATTGTCTCGGTAACGGGATTAGTCGCACGATCTCCTAATACCGTCTTTAACATTCTGGCGATCGTGGTGATTTTTTTGGGTATCCCCTATTGGGGATTAATCATGGGAATGCGATTTGCCACTGAAGGGTGGGCCACATCAGCGATTTCAGCAGGTGAAACGGAGTCAGTTCGCATCAAAAAACTGCTTGATACCAGCGTCATCATTGATGGTCGGATTGCCGACTTGTGCGAAACGGGTTTTATTGAGGGAACCCTTGTGGTCCCGCATTTTATTCTTCAGGAGTTACAGCATATTTCCGATTCCTCTGATGGCTTGAAACGGGCTCGTGGGAGGCGAGGGTTGGATATTTTGAATGTCCTTCAAAAAGCGAGCAATATCAAGGTGGATCTTGCAGAAGATGATTTTCCTCATGTCAAGGAGGTGGATACGAAGCTTATTGAGCTGGCGAAACAGATGGATGCGAAGGTGCTCACAAACGATTTCAACCTGAATAAGGTGGCGGGAATTCAAGGCGTCAGAGTCCTCAATATTAATGACCTGTGTAATGCGTTGAAACCGGTGGTCCTTCCAGGTGAAACAATTCGAGTCTTTGTATTGAAAGAGGGGAAGGAAGCAGGACAAGGTGTGGCATATTTAGATGATGGCACCATGGTGGTGGTAGACCACGCCAAACGATGGATCGGCAAAAATGCAGATGTGATTGTGACGAGTGTTCTGCAAACAAGTGCCGGCCGAATGATTTTTACCCGTCTGAAAGAAGAAACCGAACACGAGGAGTTGAGCTTCTCGCGTGTTTAGTTCTGTTGTGGCGGTCATTCCCGCTGCGGGTCTTGGTACCCGCATGGGGGGGAATACTCCCAAACAATACCTTTCTCTCGGAGTCATGCCTCTCCTAGTTTATTCATTAAGGGTTTTGCAAAATCTGGATCGTATCCGCGAAATTATTCTTTCCGTTCCGGCATCGGACCTGGAGTATTGCTGGCGTGAAATAGTGAAACCCTTTGGGTTGGATAAAATCAGTCAAGTGGTGGCAGGTGGATTGCGGCGACAGGATTCTGTCAGAAATGGACTTGCGGCTATTTCCGACCGACCTGATGGGGTTTTGGTTCATGATGGTGTCCGTCCCTTTATTGACCAATGCATGGTCAGGAATGTGATCGACTGTGCCGGAATAACAGGTGCGGCGGTGGTGGCAATGCCGATCCATGATACGGTGAAGCGGGTTGATGTATCTAGGATCATTCAAGAGACGCTGAAGAGGGAAGAACTCTGGCAGATTCAGACACCACAGGTGTTCCGGTACGATTGGCTGGTTGAAGCACACCAACAGGCGCAATTACATCAATGGGAGGTCACCGATGATGCTGCCCTCATCGAACGGATGGGATACCCCGTTTCCGTTGTGGAAGGAAGTTGTTTTAATATAAAAGTGACCAAGCCAGATGATCTGGTATTTGGGGAAGCGATTTTGGATTCCCTCGAAAGACGAGGGTGTAACCTTTAGCTAGAGTTGATCGGGTGTTTCTTCGTTCTCTTTTTAATTTCTAAGTCAATATGAGAGTTGGCCAAGGCTATGACATTCATCCCCTGCGAGAAGGTCGACCACTGATTTTGGGCGGCGTGGCCATTCCTCATTCTCAAGGGTTGGATGGCCATTCGGATGCAGATGTATTGACTCATGCTGTGTGCGATGCCCTTCTGGGAGCCATGGGAGAGGGAGATCTTGGAACACGCTACCCAAGCAATAACTCGGAATACAAAAATCTTTCGAGCCTGGTAATGCTAGGTAACGTCGTCCAAACCCTAGGCGATAAAGGGTTTTACTTGGTTAACCTGGATACGGTCATTCTTGCACAGGCTCCGAAATTAGCCCCATATATGGGCTTGATCCAAGAAAGTCTTGCGAAAGTGCTGGAGGTTTCCCTTTCCCAGGTAAATGTCAAAGTCAAAAGCGGAGAGGGAATTGGAATGATTGGGCGGGCAGAAGGCATTGCGACAATGGCCATTTGTCTGATTGAATGCGTCCCGCCGTTATGAAATGATCTCGTCTTCTCTTTATTGGGGTAATCCCGTATGGTGGGTCTATGCAGTTGGTTAAACGAATTGCCGAAGATCTTCATGCGGTTTTTGAGCGGGATCCAGCGGCAACCAGTCGTTGGGAAGTGCTGTTGGCCTACTCGGGTTTCCATGCCTTATTGGCGCATCGCTTGGCGCACTGGTTATGGAGAAAAAACATACCGATTGTTCCTCGGTTGATTTCGCAATTAGCTCGGTGGGTGACCGGTATAGAAATTCATCCAGGAGCTCAGATCGGAAGAGGATTTTTTATTGACCACGGGATGGGGGTGGTGGTTGGCGAGACTGCCGTCATTGGGGACTTTGTCACTCTCTTTCAAGGGGTAACACTCGGAGGAACCGGTAAAGAACGGGGTAAACGTCATCCGACATTGGGTAATCATGTCGTTGTAGGAGCCGGGGCAAAAGTGTTGGGGAATATAACAATCGGAGATTTTGTTAAGGTGGGAGCTAATTCGGTGGTTCTTCGGTCAGTGCCTTCGAATTCAACGGTCATCGGAATTCCTGGCCGTATCATCAAAACCATTGGAGATCGTGTGCCTGAAGCGACTATGGATCATGCTAATATTCCCGATCCCATTGCTGAACGGTTTGATGCGATGGAACAAGAACTCATCGCTCTAAGGAAACAGGTGGAACAATCTAAATAGCAAGCCTAACGGCCGTGAGTGAATTCTTCATATTGTCTTAGGCCATGAGGTTTTCTACACTACAGTAAGGTCTGTAGCAAAATGAAAATTTTGTTGAAAGGGAGGGCTTTTTTGTGAAGGAATCCAACGTGATCACGCCACGAGTCAAAGAAATATTACGAAATTATGAGGGCAATGTTCCTGGAGTTCTTGCAAATATCGCTCGACTATTAATGACGGGGCGGTTGGCTGGGACTGGTCGTCTGGTTATTCTGCCGGTAGACCAAGGGTTCGAGCATGGTCCTGCCAGAAGTTTTGCGGTTAATCCTGCAGGGTATGATCCTCACTACCATTTCCAGCTTGGTATTGATGCCGGATGTAATGCTTACGCGGCTCCTCTCGGATTTCTTGAGGCCGGGGCGGCAGAATATGCCGGTCAGATCCCCCTCATACTAAAATTGAATAATAATGATTCGCTATTTGAGAGCAAAGATCCTAATTCTGCCATAACCGGGAGTGTCCATGATGCCTTGCGGTTAGGATGCTGTGCTGTGGGATATACGATCTATCCAGGATCTGCCCATAGTCAGGACATGTATAACCATCTGCGGGAAATTGCTCAAGAGGCCAAATCCCATGGATTGGCGGTGGTCGTATGGTCCTATCCGCGTGGCGTAGGTCTGAGCAAAGAAGGGGAGACGGGAATTGATGTTGTCGCCTATGCCGCACAAATTGCGGCCCAACTTGGGGCTCATATTATCAAAGTGAAGGTGCCATCGAATCATATAGAGCAGGCGGCCGCTAAAAAAGTATACGAATCCGAAAAGATTCCCATCAGCACGCCAGCTGACCGAATCCGGCATGTTGTGCAGAGTACTTTTCAGGGACGGCGTATTGTTATTTTTTCTGGCGGGGCCAAAGGGGAAGATCAGAAAATTTTTGATGAAGCCAGGGGAATACGTGATGGTGGGGGATTTGGATCCATTATCGGGAGAAATTCATTCCAACGGCCGCGACCGCAGGCCCTTGAATTTCTCTCCACCGTCATGAAGATCTATGGAGGAGAACTCCCCTGAGGATGCGCCATTCGCCATGATGCAGAGTGTAGGAACTTAGGGGTATAATCCCCGACATTGATGGGCTTGAGCTACTTCCTGAATTCCTGCGATTAATGCGGCGGTTCTCATGGTCAATTTTTTCTCCTCCGCATGGGTGAGAATACGGTAAAATGCCGCTGTGATGATGTTCCTGAGTCGGTTGTGAATATCTGATTCCTGCCACGAAAAACGTTGGGCGTCTTGAACCCATTCAAAATACGACACGATGACTCCACCGGCATTGGCGAGAATATCCGGAACCACAAAAATTCCTCGTTCCCTCAAAATGGCGTCGGCCTCTAGAGTTGTCGGGCCGTTGGCCGCCTCGATCAGGTATTGGCACTGAATGCGTGAGGCGTTGTTGACTGTGATTTGTTCAGACACTGCCGCCGGAATGAGCACATGGCAGGGCAGCAGGAGTAAATCTTCGTTCATAATCTGTTCCCCAAATTGCGTGAGAGAAGGGATCGACGCCTTCTCGGCGGCTAAGTGAGAGAGAATGCCTGGGATATCCAGGCCTTTTTGGTTATACAGTCCGCCCAACTGATCGCTGATCGCCAGTATTTTTACGCCTTCCTGATGAAGAATGCGTGCCGTATGGGATCCGACGTTTCCAAAGCCTTGTATTACTGCGGTCGTATCTGAAGTGGACAGGCCAAAATGGCGTAGGACTTCCAACGTCACATCCACTACTCCACGGCCAGTCGCCTCTTCTCTGCCAAGGGTGCCTCCAATCGAAATGGGTTTCCCGGTGACCACCCCAGGGACGGTAAACCCAACCTGCTGACTGTAAGTATCCATTACCCACCCCATGACTTGCTGATTGGTCCCAATATCCGGAGCCGGGATATCTTTGTCCGGGCCCAATAATGGAAAGATTTCTGCGATGTAACGGCGGGTGACACCTTCCAACTCAGCCAGAGAAAGCATTGAAGGATTGACTGCGACCCCTCCTTTAGCTCCTCCGAATGGTAACCCTGCCAATGCTGTTTTCCAGGTCATCCACATCGCTAAGGCCGCGACTTCCCCAAGACTGACGTCGGGATGGTAACGAATGCCGCCTTTTGTGGGACCGCGGGCAACATCATGATGCACTCGATAGCCACGAAAGACTTGAACCTGTCCGTTATCCATTCGGACAGGGACACTGACGCAGAGAGAACGTTGAGGAGCTTTGAGTCGCTCAAGCAATCCTGAGTCCAAATTCATATGGTGGGCAGCTTCATCAAATTGGGCCACTGCCAAACGGAATGTTGGATGGTTGAACTCTGGGGCAAGGTCAATAGTCATGGAGATTATCCAGTGAGTTGAAAAATTTAAGTCTTACTTTTCAGTATATCAAGAATGCCATTTGAAATATTTCCTTTTTGCCGTCGCATTGAAGTGATCGAAAGGAAAACAAGGAAAATGATGGAGTATTCAGAAAGGCTCGTCCAATCCTGACTCTTCTCGAAGGAAAGGTTGCAGATACCCGGACGGACCGAGCGCAGGGGGAAGTACGTGAGGTCAATTAGTGGGAACGCAGGTGGGAGCATTCTTCAACATTCCCGTTAGTACAAGACGTGGAGAAGATATAACCCTTGGGGAGGGGCGGTTTCTCCTGCAGCACGTCGGTCCTTAGCCTGAAGGATGTCTACCATCGAGCACGGTGATCTTTTGTGTCGTCCGACTTCGGTCAGTGTGCCGATAAGTGCTCGAACCATTTGTTTCAGGAATCGATTGGCCTGAATCTGAATGCTCACGGTCATGGGTTCCGAGTTGAGGGACACTTCGGACACAACGCACATGGGATCCGATGTACTGGCACGTGGGCCTTGAAAGGAGGTGAAGTCATGACAACCTAGGAGGTCAGACATGGCTTGTCTGATGGCGGGGATATCCAGATCATAGGGGAGGTGCCAGACTCGATTACGATCAATGGCCGGACGAGCAGGATGTCTGGAGATTCGATATTCATACCGTTTTTCTTTTGCGCTATATCGAGCATGAAACGATTCAGGAACTTCTTCACTCGACAGTACAGAAATATCGGGTGGGAGAGCGCTATTAATCGCGAATCTCCACTTATTCGCTGGAATGGGCTGGTTGGAGTGAAAACTGACGACTTGTCCCCGGGCATGGACGCCAGCGTCGGTTCGTCCCGCAGCGATAACAGAAATGTGTTGTTGGGTGATACGTGTGAGCGCTGTTTCTAATGCGGCCTGTATGGTTGGCTGATTGGGTTGTCGTTGCCACCCAGCGTAAGCTGTGCCGTCATATTCGATCGTTAGTTTAATGGTAGCCATGATTTGAAGGGGAGAAGGATGACGAGGTGGATTTTGACTTTATCGAGACTATGGCCGTGGAAATTCTGAGATTAAAGAATGCTGATAGTCATGGGAGCGTCAGGCCAGAATAATCCGATGGAAGAAGGCGCAGACAACTCTGTCTATCGGGAAGCCGTTTGTAAGGGGGTAATGTAAGATTGAAGCCCCTTAAATATGCCCTCGGCCACTCGCTTTTGATAGGTAGAGCTTTGTAAGAGCTTTTCTTCGGTTGGATTGGAGATAAAGGCAATCTCCGCCAAGATGGCAGGCATGGTGGTCATTCGCAGCACAAAAAATGGAGCGGTTTTGATCCCATGATCCTTAATTTTATAAAAGGCGTCCAAAAATTTCACCAGGGAATTTTTGGTGGTCCATGCTAGCTCACGGGAATCGTCAATTTTTTTGTCGTTAAGTTTATCGGCAAGTATAAATTGCCAGGGCGCAGCATTTTTTTCAAGAGGAGTGCCATTTTCCCGTGCAGCGACGGCAAGTGCTCGCGGGTCACTGGCTTCACCAAAATGATAGAGTTCCAACCCTTTCACGGACGATTGAGGATGGGAGTTAATGTGAATCGAGACAAAGAGATCTGCTTTGTGCGTATTGGCGAATGTTGCCCGGTCTTCCAATTCGATGAAGACATCCGTTTCTCGAGTCATGAAGACTTTCGTGGAGCCTTCCTGTGCGAGCAGGTCTCGCAAATAATTCGCAACATGTAAGACCACATCCTTTTCCCTTGTGCCTTTGCGACCCAAGGCCCCAGGATCCTTTCCTCCGTGTCCCGGATCAATCACGATCACCAAATCTTTTTTTATGACAGGCCGCGGCGGAGTTGTTGCCGGAACCACTGGAGAACCCGGTGTGCTACTGTCTGGCGCACGAGTGATAGCTGTCGTCTCAGCTATGGGATATAAATCAAGAACGACGCGAGCAGGATTTTTGAGGATATACCATTTATAGCGTTTCCAACCGTCAGTGGGTATGCTGAGAAGGATGGACCCGGAAGAAGTGGTGGAAAGGTCTAATCGTAAAGAAAGTGAGTCTATTCTTGAATTGGCAACCGCAGGATTGGCTAATTGCGTGTTGGGAAGTTCCAATTGAAATGTTGTGTCCGTTTGATGCTCTTGAGGACCTGGATGGATAGGGCGAGTCAGGTCTAACACCACACGGGTGTAATGTTTATGCCGATGTGTACGAATATTGCGGATGGAGCTTGATGGTGGTGATTGTGCAATAAGATGAATCAGGGTCTGAGCTTCGTCCCCTGAGAAAGGTCGAATATCTGTCGCTCCCCCAGGTAGGGGAAAAGATCCCAATAGGAACAACAAGCCGATGCCGGAAAAAAGGGATAGCATTCGAGTGGAAGGCATAGGTATTAAACCATTCTTTTCTTTTTTCGCAGAAGATCGTCTTCTTGTCAAGGGAAGAACGGCTTTCGAATCGAGTCCTGCTGGGGGTAGACTTAATCATGATGGCTGGATCATGCATGGCACCTTCAAGGAATCATCGTGGCACCGAAACATTTGATCATTGATGGATATAATGTGTTGGGTGCAATGGGGCTCCCTCCGCATCGAGTCGTTGAACGGGGGGAGCGCCATCGAGAGGAGTTTATCGTGCGTGTAGGCCTGTATGGGCACAGACTCCACAACCTGATTACTTTAGTTTTTGATGCCTGGCAACAACCCGGAACGAATAGGCAGGTTATCCATCGGGATGGTGTGACGGTCATTTATACCGGCCAGGGTGAAAAGGCAGATGGAGTGATTCAAGATTTTATCCGGACCCATGGGAAAGGGGCCGCAGTAGTCTCTTCGGATCTTGAAGTGATCGCTGTTGCAAAAGCTTTTGGGGCGTTTTCGATCAGATCTCAAGAATTTGCAAAACGTCTGGCTTCTTCAGGTCTACAAGGATCAGCGGGGAGTCGATCTCGAAGGGAACCCTCCCACCAGGATGTCGATGAGGAGCCGGTTCGATCAAAAGAGAAGAAGGGTAATCCTCGAAAACTTCCCAAGAAGTTGCGTCAACGCAATCGGATCATGAAGAAATTTTAAAGAGCTGACAGGCATTTTTGGCGGTCAGTTCGGCCACACGAGCTAATCCTGTGTCAGTGTCACCATATTTAATTTTGGCAATCTGTTCCGCCACGTAGGTGACATAGGCCGATTCGTTACGTTTTCCTCGAAAAGGCACGGGAGTCAGGTAGGGGGCATCGGTCTCAATGAGCAACCGGTCATCGGGGACTGTACGAATCACTTCATGCAATTGAGAGGAGTTGCGAAAGGTGATGATTCCTGAAAAGGAGAGATGAAATCCCAGATCCAAGGCACGTTTGGCAAATGCCGGATCTTCCGAAAAACAATGAAAGACGCCACCCACCTTTTCGGCGTGTTCTTCTTGCAGAATTGCCATCGTATCTTCCTGCGCTTTACGTGTATGAATTACTAGTGGAAGGGCGAGTGATTGCGCCAGCTCAATTTGTTCGCGAAATCGTTGACGCTGGATTTCTCGAGGAGAGTGATCATAGTGATAATCAAGACCGACTTCGCCGAAGGCGACCACTTTGGGCCGGTGTGCCAGTTGCCTCAATTCCGCATACCAGGTGGGCTCGATGCGTTTGACTTCATGGGGATGGACGCCGATCGTAGCATACACATTGGGGTGGATGGTTGCTAATTGAACGGCGGCATGACTTGTGGAAAGATCACAGCCAATAGTGACAAACCTTTCAACACCTGCTTCGTGGGCCCGTTGAAAGATAGCATCCCGATCTGGATCAAAACGGGGATCGTCTAAATGAACATGGGTATCGATCAGCATAAAGAAATCCTTTCTCGTCAAACAAATTGGTACCTTAGCATACCTGTCCAATTTCTTGCAGAGTCTCGTGACCATTGAGAATAAGTGCGGATATTGTTAAGGGGCAACGATGAACAGGGATGAATTGTGGTTTACGTATATTAATGGTTGGGCGGGCCAGTTTGCTGGATTGGATTGGTTCATGCTTCAGATGTCACGGGAAAGCAACCTGGTGATTCCTGGTATCCTGCTTCTGGGGTATTGGGGATGGATGAAATGGGGAGAGGCCAGACTTGCCATCCCTTGTTTAGCGCTCCTTATCGTCTTCAGCGATTTTCTGGGTGGGCAGCTGAAAGTACTGATTGGCCGTCCACGGCCCTGCCAGGTTCTCGAGCACATCCATGAACTAGTCGGATGTGGTGGAGCTTTTAGTATGCCCTCCAATCACGCATTGAATTCAGGCACGGCTATTAGCTTCCTCGTCATGCTCTACCCCGCTCTAGGATGGGTATTGTGGCCATTCCTTGGCCTGATCGGGTTGTCCCGTGTGTTCCTAGGTGCTCATTATGTCACAGACGTGTTGGTTGGGATTGGTCTGGGTGGGCTCTTAGGAGGAGGGGTGGGGTTTTTGCTCAAGACGCGTGTGTTTCGAAGGAAGACTGTTGCGGATTAATGTTGGTGCAGATGGGAAGGTATGGATTCTGTGGTCGAAGACCCGTTTGTAAGGTAGCTGAGGTTACAATGTAGGTCCTCTTGCTCCTGGCATTTGCTTTCCAGTTGAACGGTCAAGTGATGTATGCCAAATTTCGAAGAGAGTGTTGATTGAATAGGTTGCAGGAGTTGATCTTTATCAGGGACGGTTTCGGGATCCACCAACACGTGACATGTCAACATCACGATGCGGGGTTCAACCGACCAGATATGCAGGTCATGAACTTTTTTGACACCGGGAAGGTTTTCAATGGTCGCTACGATTTCGGAAGTTTTGAGGTGGGGGGGAGAAGATTCCAATAATATGTCCAGTGACTCACGAAGGAGTGGCCAACTCCCTTTCACGATAATGATGACGATGAGCAGACTGATCAGGGGATCTAAAATTGTGAGTCCGGTTAGGGCGATACCCAACCCAGCAATGATGACGCCAAGAGACATCCAGGCATCCATCACCATATGAAGAAAAGCCCCACGAATATTCAGGTCATTTTCGGCTCCCCGGCGCAATAACAGGGCGACGGCCAGATTGGCGATCAAGCTGATCCCAGCAATTCCCATCACCCAAAGTCCAGGGATGTCAACTGGTGAAAACATCCGGTGGAAGGCAAGAACCCCGATAACCCCCCCTGTGAAAATTAACAACAGGCTGTTGAGAAACGCCGCAATGGTTCCGGCACGGTGATAGCCAAACGTTCGATGTTCAGTGGCGGGTTGAGTGGCCAGAATATGTGCATACAAGGCTAACAGGAGGGAGCCTTGATCGATCAAATTGTGTCCGGCATCGCTCATTAATCCAAGACTATTGATCACATAACCGCCGATGAATTCAGCGAGAATAATGATGCCATTGATGACAAGACCGAGCTTAAGTCGATAGGTGAGAGGGGAGGTGGTCAACTCTGAATGTGTCATATGATTTACTCTTGCATGAATAGCAGATGTCGACAAGATGGGAGGAGACAAACCGTTTTTACACACTTAAGACGAACGGAACGGGAAAAATCACAGTGTCTGTGAGATTGAGAATCGTCAAGGGGAAGTATCTCACCCCGTAGCGGGTGCGATATTTACTCGTCAAAAGAATCGGTTTTGACGGCCTGTTTGGTGGCATCCACGGCGGAATTTACTCGCGTGGCCGCTTGTTTCATGGTTTTTCTGGCTTCTTCGGACCAGGCATGCACGGCTTCTTTCGTTTGAGAAGCCATATCTGAAAATTCGTCCTGTGCGGTCCTCGCGCCTCGTGCCAATCGATGACGCACATGAGTTCCTGTCTCAGGCGTCAGGAGTATGGCGCTACCGGCGCCCAAAAGAAATCCTGCGATGAAGACAAACGTATTAACCCAACCTGAATCGCCTTGTGTCGTATGCTCATCCATTGTGATATTCCTCCTTAGTCATTCTTCGATTGTTATGATTCGTCCTGATGGTCTTTTGATGCAGCCATCGCCATGATGGCTCCTCCCAAGAGAACTCCAGAGGCAAAAATAAGACTGTAGGATAAACCCGTTCGGAGTTCAGGCCATGTATCCAAAACCCGTTTCCATAATGGGACATCTTCAGAAAAATGGACGTGTCCCTCCCAGCCTAGTCCTCCCTCCGGCGTGGACTGATCAGAGTAGGATTCTTGGTCAGAAGTGTGTGCCGTGTTCAACTTGCTCATAGTCATGAGACGGGCTCCAATAGGGCAAAAGGAAAATGTTGAAAAAGAATTCCTACGGGTAATCCTACCATGCTCAGGCTGTTTTGTGGAGTGACAATTTCTTGGGTCAGGAGATTACGAAACGAATGTGTCGCGAATTCAGAAGGGAGTCGCATCGAGGTTTGTCCCCATATGGATTCGCCGAGCGGATTGATGGTCTGATCCGGGATGAGATTCGTTAACAATCGTGGGAAGATGATCAAGCAGGTATTTGAGTGATTCTGTCTCATGAAGCCACACACATGATGGGCTTGCTCCCCCTTAAAGTCCAGGGGTAGATACAATCCTTCCAGAAACAGGTGGGGATGGCTCTTCCGGATATGAAGGGCGGTGGTGGTCAAATACATTTTGATCAGACCGCTTTCCGCATCCTGTAATAAGATATGGAGCAGGTCGAGAGGGGCGGTTGTCCGTTGTAGGTGTTGTAATTCGGACAGCCGTTGTTGTCTGTAGAGGTAATCCACGGGCTGTCGGTTGTCTGGGTCGACCAAACTGAAATCCCATAGCTCAGTGCCTTGATAAAAGTCGGGGACACCGGGAGCAAGAATTTTAATAAGGACCTGACTCAGAGAATTATAGATGCCATATTTGGAAATGCGTTGTTGAAAGGGAATGAAATCTTGGAGAAAGGCATTGGAAGTCTTCAGAGACAGAATGCGGGAAAGAAATTCCCCGACGGCGGTTTCCCAGGCCTCATCGGGGTTTAACCAGCTGGTGTTCACTTTTGCTTCCCGTAAAGCTTTCACCATATACCCCTGCATGCGCGCCAAGAATTGAGGTTGAGCCGGTTCCGAGAGACCACCTAATGGCCAAGTACCAAGCAGTGTCTGGTAAATCAAATATTCTTCATTTAAGCTCGGTGCCAGTTGATCATTGATTGTTTGCTTGGCTTTTTTGTTTAGCCGGCTCCAGGTTCTAAGATGCTGTCTCCATTCTGTGGGGATTTCCGACAGGACATTGATTCGAGCCCGGACATCCTCGCTACGTTTCGTGTCATGCGTGGACGTGGTGGAGAGGCTTGCGGGCCATTGGGTGGCACGATCCTGCATGTATTGGTGAAAGGTAGAAAGGGGAATCCCAAAGTGCTGCGGCTCTCCACCGACTTCATTCAGTGATGTGAGGCGGTTGTAACTATAGAATGCCGTATCTTCAACACCTTTTGCAGTGACCGGGCTGGTCGTTTGCTGGAATTTCATGACGAAGGGGCGAATCACCTCCCAACTAAGATCCGGAGAATTCTGGGGAATTCTCAAGAGGAGATCGCGGATAAAATCGAATACCAGGTTGCTGAGGGCGGGATTGCGCCGTTTCGCTCGGGCCACCGCTAGCCGAATATACACCCGATCACGATCCAAGACGCCCTCGAGAGGGTCCGGTCCAATATATGTTCGATACACGGGGAAACAGGCAATGATTTCGCGGATGGCGTGGATCAGACTATTGAGCGTAAAGTCCCGTGAGCGCCGGTTTCGCTCGGAGAGTACATTCAACTGATGTCCCAAGGCATTGATTTCTCCTGACATGGAACTGGTCATGATGAGATTTTTGCAGTCGTAGACCAGATCGTCATATCGGAGAGATTGTTTGGTAAATCGGCTGTAGATCTGTTCGATCTGTCGTTGGTGGGTGCCCTGGATAAATAATTGATTGACTAGGGCAAGGTAGTCGTATCCGGTGGTGCCATGGCACAACCAATCGGAAGTGAGACGCTCCTCTGTACCCAGAATTTTTTCAACGAGGAGATAGAGGGAGCGACCTTGGGTGTCGGCCTGAACCTCCAGGTGTTCAGCTGCCCATTGTTGCCATTGGGCTAGAAAGGCTCTCGGATTATAAAGCCCGTCGACATGATCAATTCGCAGTCCATTCACGGCACCGGATGTTAATAATTCAAAAATTTTTTGATGGGCCGCTTGGAAGACTTCCGGTTGCTCCATGCGAATGGCCGCCAATTGGTTGATGTCAAAAAACCGGCGATAATTTATTTCTTCAGCGGCGACCCGCCAATAGGCCAGGCGATAGGCTTGGTGACTCACCAGGCGGTCGAGGACATCAAATGTTCGGGGAGAGTTCTTCATGCCATTCAGTAACCGAATGTTCTCCAGCAGAAAATGGCGAATGGTTGAATTTTCTGCAATCACTGCGGAAAGGCGGCGGCGGATCACCTCTTTCTCTCGGTATCGTTCGGCAACCCGCT
>JAGQKG010000149.1 GCA_020430245.1 Nitrospira sp. | reverse complement strand
TTGACTTGAATAAACTCCTGATGGGGATGTTTTCTTCCTCCTTGAGGGGGCACATTGGCCACGGTCCCTTCAATGAGTTTTAACAATGCCTGCTGGACACCCTCACCGGAGACATCACGGGTAATCGAAGGGCTATCGGCCTTTCGGGTAATTTTGTCAATTTCATCAATATACACAATGCCCCGTTCTGCACGCTCAACCTCATAGTCTGCAGCCTGCAGAAGTTTTAAAATGATATTTTCAACATCTTCACCGACATACCCGGCTTCCGTCAGTGTCGTCGCATCTGCAATCGTAAATGGTACATCCAGGTAATGGGCTAGTGTCTGGGCAAATAAGGTCTTTCCTGTTCCGGTCGGTCCGACAATCAGAATATTCCCCTTTTGAAGTTCAACATCCCCGATTTCATTTGCTGATATGCGCTTATAATGATTATAGACGGCAACCGAGAGAACCTTTTTTGCCTGATCCTGTCCGATAATGTATTGATCAAGATGCTGGTGGATATCCACCGGCTTGCACAGTTTCGCCGAAATCTCCTGTCGAGACTCCTGCCAATCCTCGGAGATAATTTCATTACACAAGCCGACACATTCATCACAAATATAGACGGTCGGACCCGCAATGAGCTTTCGAACCTGATCACGGTTCTTGCCACAGAAGGAGCAACGAAGATTGGCTTCGGACTTCGCTTGTCTCGCCATAAGAAGTGCCTCCTTTGCCCTTAATCCTTACTTTTTGAACCTGACTTGGTGTCGTCCTTGTGCCCCTTTTCCTGACTTCGGACGATGACCTCATCAATCAATCCGTACGCTTTGGCTTCTTCCCCCGATAGAAAATAATCCCGTTCCGTGTCTTCAGAAATTTTAGCCAGAGGCTGCCCTGTGTGAAAGGCCATAATTTCATTCAATTTTTCGCGGATCTTTAAAATCTCCCGGGCATGAATATCAATCTCCGTCGCTTGGCCCTGAAATCCTCCCATCGGTTGATGAATCATGACGCGTGCATTGGGAAGAGCAAAACGCTTACCTTTCGTCCCTGCGGTTAATAACAAAGCGCCCATGCTTGCCGCTTGGCCTAAACAGATGGTATTGATGGGTGACCTCACATATTGCATCGTATCATAGATCCCCATTCCCGCCGTCACACTTCCGCCAGGTGAATTGACATACAGATGAATGTCCTTTTCCGGGTCTTCCGATTCCAAGAACAACAGTTGTGCAATGACAACATTCGCAAATACATCATCAATCGGGGCCCCTATAAAGATGATACGGTCCTTCAAAAGACGGGAATAAATATCGTATGACCGTTCACCTCGATTCGTTTGTTCAATAACCATCGGAATGAGCATTCCCTGGGACCTCCTCATGTTGTAAATTAGGTATACACGTACTGATATCAGAACAGGTTTATTCAGAAGGGATCCACGACGCCTTACCCCTGAATAACCGCATTTTGATAGACGAACTGCAAAGCTTTTTCCGCCCTCATCCGCTCGCGGAACTCCTCCTGAGCACCCTGCCCTCCAGCTTCGACCATGCGTTGAATTTCCCCAACCGGAAGCTTTAAAGAGGTTGCCAATTTTTGAATTTCGGCACTCACCTCATCCTCACTCACGTGAAGGCCTTCCTTTTGAACGATCGCATCCAGAATCAAACTCAGCTTCACACGCCGTTTGGCTTCCGGATGCAACTCTTGTTGGAGGCGCTTAGCCTCTTCTTGTAGACGAAGTGGCTCTTCCACGTCATCTTCACGATGGGCATGACGATGGTCCTTCAGCATTTTTTGTCGTATGAGCGTCTGGAGCTCCCGTTCAATCAAGGCCTCGGGAATTTCAAAGTGATGCATCTGCAACAAGCGTTCAATCACCTGATCCTTATACCCCTCTTCAAGATCCTGCTTGAGAAAATTATCCAACTGCGTGTTGATCGTGGTTTTGAGGTGCTCCAGTGAATCGTAGTCGCCGCAATCCTTGGCGAATTCATCATCCAATTCGGGGAGTTTCTGCTCCTTCACGACATCAACAGTCACCTTGAGGACCATCGTTTTTCCGGCGAGGTGAGAATCAGGATGATTGAGGGGAAAGGGTTGCGGGATCTCAATCATGTCCCCAGCTTGTTTTCCTAGGAGAAACTCATCCAACTCCACACCCAGAATTGGCGACTTAGACCCAATGTGAAGAAGATGCCCTTTTTTCTGCGTCCCTTCCAAAGGCTGATCTTCGACAAACCCCTCAAGGGACAACACGGCATGCAATCCCTCACGCAAAGGTGTTCCTTCAGGAGCCACGTCAAGCTCGGCATGTTGCTCCCGTAGGTTCTGGAGGGCCTTATCAATCTGATCCTCCGTGACCGTACGGGCATCCCGTTTCAAGGAAATAGGATTCGGTGGTCGATAGTCCCCTAATTGAATAGTAGGTTTTATTTCCACTGTAGCCGTAAAGGTAAATGGGCTATTGGACTTGACCTTCATGCGTTCCAACGGGGGAATATCAACAAGGATAGGGACTACCCCGGCCTCCTTCACCGCGCGTTGGTAATAATCTGGCACCAACCGCTGCACCACATCTTGCTCAACAAGATCGGCATACCGTTTTTCCAATAATGCTATTGGCGCTTTACCGGGTCGAAATCCAGGAATTTTGGCTTGACGCCTCAACTGCGCATACACCTTTTGAAATTCGCTTTTAACGGCTTCTTCGGGAACTTCAATTTTTAATGACCGTTTCACCGGCCCGAGCTCTGTCATTTCTAACTTCATAAGACCATTCATCCTTGTAAAAGAGCACAATAAAGAATATAAGTGTTAAGCAATGGTGCGAGAGGGGGGACTTGAACCCCCACGGTTACCCACGAGATCCTAAGTCTCGCGCGTCTGCCAGTTCCGCCACTCTCGCCCGCAGCCGTTTTTACCTCACTCCATCGACTTTGGAAAGAGGTTCTTGTCCCTGGAATCCTCAGGGGAAACAAGACCCCCTGCACTATACCAAGCCTCCCTATTATAAAACGTCCATCTCCTTCAGGCCATCCTAAAATTCAGGTAACGAAAATAGTCCTCCGTGAAGCACTCTAACTAAAACCAGATGATGACAGGGGAAATATTCGAAGATGAACGCTTCAATAGCCCTTCTTAACCGGTGCTGAGGCTTCATCTCACCCTCAATTACCATTATAATGCTGCGCGTTGCGGATGAAATGAATTGGGTAGAAAAACCCCCACCACCAAAAACATACCCACAGTAGAAGAGTTAGAGCAGACAAATGACTACATGCGCATTCTTGAAGGGTGCGAGCTCCACCGATGTGATTTATCAACCTTCCGATGGATAATCCCTCTTGATCGACTCGAGGGAGTTGGGTAAGGTATCACCTTATGACCTTAAAGCAGCTCTATCAAGATATTTACCAGAAATTTCTGGATAAAAAAGATGAATATCAAGGGTATGACTTTCAAAAGTCCCCAGTAGGGTCCGCGACCCCTCCCGCACCCACTTTTGCGGATCACGTCAAATGGTGGACCTGGAATCGTCCTAGTCGGCTCCAAAAAATCAGGCGAGACCGGGATCGGCGACAACAAGACATCATCAACATACAATCCCCGCCACCAAGCAAACACTAAGAACTGCGGAGCATTCCCTCGCCTCATGCAGAGTCTCTTCCAGGCCACAGTTCGGCTGTACCATCAAGCGCTACTCGCCTCGATCCAATCCTTCACACGCGCGTGGATCTTGATCCCGGTCCTCCTCGCCTTTGCCTTAGGCCTCGTGCTTGTCACTTCCCTCATCGCCCCGCTTGGAATGATCGGCGGTTTTATCCTGGGTGCCCTCAATGCCCTTGTCATTGGATCCACTCTTAGCCTGACCGAACAGGCCGTTCTGGGAGCACGTCGTGTAAGTTGGCCGGATATTTTTCCAAGTATGGGACAATATTTTTGGGAGGTCATTTCTGTTGGATTTATGGTATGGTTCCCCTTGTTATTCCTCGAAATGGGGCTCCAGACCAATCCCTACCAACCGCTGATCGGCACAGCCGTATTTTTCTTAATTTTTGTCCTACTCAATCCAGTACCGGAAGTGATCTACCAGAGCCGGAGCGGATCCGCCCTCGAGGTTGTCCGGGAAAGTTATGAATTTGTCATTGAAAATTGGATCGAATGGTTTTTACCTGTGGCCATCGCCTTCGGCCCATTCGGCCTGACATTTTTCTTTGAAATGTCCAGCCAGGCGGGAAGGCGAGGGGGGTTGGACTTCTGGCATCTCATCACCTTACCCTTTTCCGTGCTATCCGAGTGGCTCTCTTTATTAGGGATGTCCTCCGACCTGAGTTTTGTTATCGTCCTTGGACTCACTCCCATTATGACGGTTTTCATGCTTTTCTTTCGAGGCCATTTATTTGCCGCTCTGAATCGATCCTCACGACGCCAACGAATGTTCCAATCCCGAACCTTCTGAAAGATAAGGAATGAATAGAGAAATTTAGATTAAATTAGGTGAGGAGCCAAAAACCAAGTGAGCGTTCTCCTCATTCCTTCCTGGCTCTACTTCTAACTATTCCCTCTCCTTGCTTGTCGCCCTCGTACCCCCGTGATAAGATGGCAATCTTTCACCAAACAAACCCTCGGTGAAGAAGATAACGAAGATGGGATTGACAGATCCCCGCCAAAAGACAATCGGCTTCATCAGAGGTTCAGTCGCCGCAAAGTAGATACCCATTCGCGGAGAGGTGCGAGAGTGGCCGAATCGGCGTGACTGGAAATCACGTGTGCCAGCAATGGTACCGTGGGTTCGAAACCCACCCTCTCCGCCATATTTGGTTCGCCGTGAGGATCACGATATTCTCAAAGGATGATTATCGCCAGTCCGTTGAGGCGATGGACAACCCAGACTGCATTTAGGGGCTGGGCCCTGTGCGACAGAATCCTGCAAACCCCGCCAGGTCCGGAAGGAAGCAACGGTACGTGGGCTAGTCTGTGTGCCGCAGGATCACCTGGCCCCGACTAACTTTTTGAGCTGACACTCCGTGTCTGGGTGCCGGATGTCAGTCTTCGAGGTTACACAACGGAACACTCTTTTCCTGATAAACGCGAATGATGGAATTTCAAGTTTCCGCACGGAAATACCGCCCGACCAACTTCCAGGAAGTCCTGGGGCAGTCTCATGTCGTACAAACACTCACCAATGCCATCGACCGCAAACGGGTCGCTCATGCCTATGTCTTCTCCGGCATGCGGGGAGTTGGCAAAACCACTGTCGCACGTATTCTGGCCAAATCCCTTAACTGTGAACAGGGGCCAACCAGCCATCCCTGTGGAACCTGCCCAAGTTGCGTCGAAATCACCCGAGGTAACTCGGTGGATGTCATCGAGATTGACGGAGCGTCGAATACCGGCGTGGACGATGTTCGGGAACTGCGGGAAAACGTCAAATTTGCACCATTTCATGGCACGTACCGTGTCTATATCATCGACGAAGTCCACATGCTGTCCAACTCGGCCTTTAACGCTCTGCTTAAAACGCTGGAAGAACCCCCGAGTCACTCAGTCTTTATTTTTGCGACAACGGAAGTCCATAAAATTCCCGCCACCATACTTTCACGTTGTCAGCACTTTACCTTTCGCCGCATTTCCCGTTTAGAAATCATCACGCAACTCCGCCACGTCGCCACCCAAACCGGTGTCACCGTGGAAGATCGAAGCCTATCGGCCTTGGCTCGTGCCAGTGAAGGGAGTATGCGAGACGCATTGAGCCTATTGGATCAAGCCGTCTCCTTCGGTGGAGAACGCATCCAACATAGCGATTTGGAAATGCTAATTGGGTCCGTGCCGGACGAACTCGTTCGGCTCATGATCGACGCCATTCTTGGGCACCAGGCCGCCCAAACGATGTCTCTCGTGGGGCAGGTGGTCGATCAAGGCTTTGATGTCCGGGTATATTGCCGGGAACTGTTAGAGCAATGCCGCAATCTGCTAGTGGCTTGTGTGGTACCGTCGCGCTCACAAGTGCAAATTCTTCTTGAATTGGGAGACGAGGAAGTCGATCAGGCCATCGCGCAAGCCCGGCAACTCTCCGAGTCCTATTTACAGGGACTTTTTGCCATTTTCTCCCGAACAGAGGACGGGCTCCGAGGAAGCTCCCATCCACGATTTCTAATTGAAGCCGCCGTGGTGCAAGCAGCGCTTCTTGACCCTGTGACAATGACCTCCACCGCAATTGAACAGAAGGCCGGCGCATCCCCTCAAGCATCTCTCCTACAAGCAAAAGTATTGCCACCGGTGGCATCTCCTCCTCCTCCCACACAACCTGCTCAGTCCCAAGCGCCTGCTGAAAAACCGGGGGCTCCTCCAAGGCAGATCCGTTCCCGGCCCAATGGGGGAGCGACAATGATGTTTCCTTCCACAACACCACCAGGTGCGGATAAGCCGGTATCAACCAAAGCTTCATCTGCCAACAGCGAATCCTCCAAGGTCTCTCCCCAAACGATTGCCCATCCTTCTTCGTCGGACCCACCACCTATGACATTAGACTGGGAACTCGTCGTTGAACGCATGATTAACGACCATCCTAATATAGGGAGTTTTCTGGAGAAGGGGAGTGTCGTGTCCATGACCGCAGACTCTATTGTCTTGGGGTATTCCAAAAAAGATTCAATAGCTCGCTGGCGGACGGACAAACCGGAAAATCGGGTACTGATCGGTCAAATATGTGAGGAATTCGCCGGCCGCCCGATAAAAGTCCAAGTCATTGAATTTCAAGACGGCCAGACTTACCCACCGTCAACCGGAGAGTTACGCGCAAAAAAAAAACTTGAGCAGGACCAGGATTTGATTGAAAACGTGAAGGCTCACCCTTTGGTGAAACAAGCATTGGAACTATTCGGGGGCACAGTCGTATCGGCAGAACGAACCCCGCAAAATGAGGAGGTACGCTAATGTCTAAAAATCCATTCTCCAATATGGGCAATCTGTTAAAGCAAGCCCAGGCCATGCAGGAAAAAATGGGAAAGATTCAAGAGGAGGCGGCCACGAAAACTGTCGAGGCCTCAGCCGGAGGCGGAATGGTGACCGTACAAGCCAACGGAGCCATGCAATTAACCAAGCTGACCATCGATCCGGAAGTCTTGAAATCGGGTGACCATGACATGTTACAAGACTTAATCGTCGCCGCATCCAATGAAGCCTTGCGAAAGGCGAAAGAGCTGATGGCCGAAGAAATGAAATCCCTTACCGGTGGGATGGGCATTCCCGGCATGTTCTAACCATGAGTCTGTTGAATTATTACAGTTTTTGCTTACTGATCCGCAGCTGAATACCCGAGAGCCATACAAAGAAAAATTACGGGAGTGTTCACAAAGGCCGGTCCAGCAAGGCCGCAGCCGCTTGGACGGGCGGAGCGTATGAGGGAGTACGTGAGCACGGCCAAGTGGCGAGAACGCCGCTGGCGGGATTTTTCAACACCTCCCAAGCATCAAGCGAGGTTTATCATGCTGGAAACCACTCCAACCAAACACACCAGAGCGAATGGCCAACCTCAAGGGCTGGTCGCCCGCCTCAGCCGGGAACTCGTACGATTACCCGGCATTGGGCAAAAAACGGCTCAACGATTGGCCTTTCATCTCATGAAGACGGAAAAAGAAGAGGCGCTACGGCTGGCCGACGCCATTCGTGATGTGAAAGAAGGGGTCTCCTTCTGTACCCAATGCCGTAACATTGCCGAAGGCCCGCTTTGCGAAATTTGTCTGGACCCGAAACGGGACACCACGACCATCCTCGTAGTGGAAGAGCCCAGTACTCTGTATGCCATCGAACAAAGCCGGGCCTTTCGAGGCCTCTATCACGTGCTCTATGGGGCGCTCTCTCCGCTGGACGGCATCGGGCCGGCAGATATCCGCACCCATGACCTGGAAAACCGGGTCCAGAATGGAGCATTCAAGGAAGTCATCGTGGCCACCAACCCCACGATTGAAGGAGAGGCCACCGCCATTTACCTCACCAAGCGGTTAAAACCGTTAGGAGTCAAAGTTTCCCGGATCGCCTATGGCATTCCGGTCGGGATGGATATTGAATATGCCGATGAAGTCACCCTGCTCAAATCCATCGAAGGCCGCCGAGATCTCGGGTAGCCAGAACCACGTTACCGTTTCGGTAAAACTTTCTGTTCAATCTGTTCGAACTGCTGGGGAAAGTGGCCCAACCATATTCCAACCTGTTTGATTTCATCCCGCCAGTTCTTCTCATACGCCCCTTCAGACGACGCAAACAAAATTAAACTCGACAGGATCCCGCCGACCTTGTTCTGTCCTACACCCTCCGCAAACAATTTCGGTATCGTCAGTCCTTGCGACAGACGAAGAAGGTTGTCTTTTTCTTGTGAAGGAAGATCCAAATGACGAAGCACGGCCCGAAGGCGCTTGAACTCGGGATCATTGTCCCGTTCAATCGCGCAGGCGAACAGACCACCCAGATTATACCGTTCAGTGGGTGAGAGGGGTCCCATACGGGTTTGAGTCTCGGCCGAACGGGTAGGGGAGAAAGCGGATGGCCTTGGATCCTTCGTGACCACCTTTTTAGCGATGGTCGAACCCGATTTCTTTTTAGACATCGAACCCTCTTGCTTTGTGACCACAGATTTCGGGTTAGAAGCCTTTCCTGAAAGGGTTGTTTTCTTCGCGCCAGAAATCTTCTTTTTGCGAGTTAACGGTTTTTGAGCCGCGGGCTTTTTAGCTTTGGGGTTGAGGGCCGTTTGCACCACATTCTTCTTGGTGGTGGTCTTCTTCAATGCAGGTTTTTTGGCAGACACACCTTTTGAAGAAGTCGGTTTGGCTTTCGCTGCCACAGCTTTTTTAGAACCAACCGTCTTTTTACCGGATGATAGTTTTGGAGCAGCCTTTTTCTTTCCCATAGCTGCACTGGTTTTTCCCGCCTTTTTCGTCGCCGCAGATTTAGACGCCACAGCCTTTTTTATTTTTGCTGAAG
>JAGQKG010000148.1 GCA_020430245.1 Nitrospira sp. | reverse complement strand
TGTATTACCTTCGAGACAAAAAAGGCAAAGCCGCCAAAATTTCAGAACGGGAGTTTTCTCGTACCCCAAAAACGGTGAAAAATGCTGCGGCGACAGTGGAGGTCCCTGAGTCCGGTGAATCGGAAACTCCGGAAATAGCGGAATAACACGGGGGAAAGGGCTTACCTTTTATTGCAGACCAACTCTCTCTCATTAATGGGCTCGTGTCCGACAGAATTTTTTGAACAAATGGCCCGAGCCCGCGGATACCGGCGTATTGCAGGATTGGATGAAGCTGGCCGCGGTCCTTTGGCCGGACCGGTGGTCGCCGCAGTCGTGATCCTTCCCCGTCGTTGGGCACCCGTCCTGCTCGACGACTCCAAACTCCTGACTGAACAACAACGTGAAGTATTATATGAGGACATTACTACCAGAGCCCTCGATTGGGCCATTGGACTGGCATCAGAACAGGAGATTGACGAACTAAACATCCTGGGCGCCACACGATTGGCCGGCTGCCGGGCTCTTAACTACCTGTCCACGCCACCAGATTATCTCCTCCTTGATGCCCTATACCTCCCTACCATTACCGTCCCTCAACGACCCGTCATCAAAGGTGACCAACTTTCACGGTCTATTGCCGCCGCATCCATCCTGGCCAAGGTGTCCCGGGATCGTATGATGACCACCTATCACGAACGCTTTCCTCAGTATCAATTTCACCAACACAAAGGGTATCCCACACAGGAACATCTCAGACGATTACAGCAGTTCGGTCCTTGTCCTGGACATCGACGAAGCTTCCGGCCCGTCCAAGCCTACCTGAATGTCCCCTCGCCCGCATGACCACGCCTTCTCAGCAATTTGGGCGATCAGCGGAGGAGTTAGCAGAGGAATGGCTCCGAAAAAAAGGGTATCGGATTCTTGAGCGAAACCTGCGAGTAGGCGGTGGGGAATTGGACCTCATTGCACAACACCATGACACGCTGGTGTTCATTGAGGTCAAGGGACGACGCACCGATCAATTCGGCGGTGCTCCCTATGCCATCGATGCCCGCAAAAAACGCCAAATCATTAAATTGGCGTCGTATTATCTTTCCCAACATGGCCTCAACAACCAAATTTGCCGATTTGATGTTATCCTGATTACAGGAACCACCCAGGGTTCTCCGAAATTAACTCACCTAGAACAGGCTTTTGAGGTTTCCAGCTCGGATTGGCAATGGTAAATTAAAGAAGTTGGCCTCCGCACAAGGTCCAATGTGTGAAGGTGGACGGTCATCAGCTCTTCACGTTTACTCGCACCAAAGAACCAGGGGCCCGTTTTATCTATATAAAAGGCCATTTCAAGTCCCAGGCAATGAGATAGCATGATTCAATTATTTCACGTCACCAAATACTACGATGGCTGCCTTGCGCTCTCAGATATTTCCCTCCGAATCGAAAAAGGCGAATGTGTGTTACTCACGGGGCCAAGCGGAGCCGGCAAAACCACCTTACTCAAGCTTATTTTTGGAGCAGAACACCCTGATGAAGGCCAAATCCTTGTCCAAAATCGCAACATCGCAAGACTCGGAGGATCCGATGTCCCCTATCATCGACGAACCATGGGATATGTTCTTCAGGATTTCAAGCTGCTCCCACAGCGAACGGTCTCCGAAAATGTGGCACTCCCACTCATTATTCGTGGATTGTCATCATTCGAATCGCGGCGGAAGGTCCTGGAAGCCCTTCGCGCGGTGGGCATGGACCATAAACTCAGCACCATTGCCTCCGTGCTGTCCGCCGGAGAGCAGCAACGTGTGTGTATCGCCAGAGCGATTGTGAACAGTCCCATTATACTTTTAGCAGACGAACCGACGGGAAATTTAGACCCCCAACTGACGACCGAAATTGCGGCCTTATTTAAAGCCATCAATACCCGTGGAACCACCGTCATGATGGCCACCCACAACCGGCAAGTTGTGGAGCAATTGAATGGCAGAATCCTCCGCCTGGATTGCGGACATCTCGTATCCGATCAAGGAGCCTATACGTGAAACGGGTCTGGTATTTTATCCGCGAAGCTTATACCAGTCTCCGCACGCATCAGACCAGTACGCTGATTGGCGTTCTCACCACCGCGTTCACCTTGACCAGCTTTGGAATTTTTCTCCTCCTCTATCATAACGTGCATAATCTGTTGGGACAGGTTCAACACACGATTCAAATCATCGTATACCCCAAAAAGGACATTGAATCCGGCAAACTTCGTGACCTACAACAGGGCCTCAAAGTGGATCCGGCCGTGGACTCCCTCACCTTTATTTCAAAGCAAGACGCGTTAACGGAATTCAAAGAGCAATTTCCCGAGGAAGTCTATCTCTTGGAAGGCCTGGGCGAAAGCCCCTTTCCCGCATCATTGGTATTAACCATGGCCGCCAAGACTCCAACCACAGATATGATTGCCAATTTGGTCAATCGGCTCCAACATCACCCCGATATCGATCGCGTTCGGTATAATCGAGATTGGATCGAGCGCCTAACCCTCATCATCGCCTATATGGAATTCGGCGCCTTAGTGGTTGGGAGCATTTTGGGTTTAGCGTCCGTCACTATCATTGCGATTACCGTGCAATTGGCATTTCATACCAGACAACAGGAAATTGAAATTTTACGGATAATCGGGGCGACGAATCTCTTTATCAGCATTCCATATCTCATCGAAGGAGCCATCTTAGGAGCTGCCGGAGGAGGCATGGCCTTAGGATTCTTACGTGGGGGGTTTGAACTTTTCACGCACAAGACCCAAGGCTGGAGCGTATTTGGGGGATTTTCCTCCGCATTGGAATTTTTCCCTGTTCCCCTTTCACTCATTTTGATTGCGGGAGGTATCCTTTTGGGGTGCCTGGGAACACTGACTACCATCTATGGATCATTGAGATTTCGCCTATGACACGGGTTCCATTATTTCTTCACACCGGAGTGCTCGTATTGGGGCTGCTCCTTCTCTTAATCACAGCCGGTTGGGGGGCGGACCCCTCAACCATCAAAGATGAAATCAGTCAGGAGCGCCTGCGGTTGGAGAAGCTCAATCAGGAAATTGCCGAAACCAAAAAAAAGACAAAACGGATCGAGAAGAAACATGGATCGATCTTGAAAACGATTGATAAATTGGACCGCCAGCTCTATGAGCAAAAGACAGAACGCAATCGCATAAATGATCAGATTAAAGTAACTGACGAGGAGTTGGCGAACCTGAGCACGAAGATTGGTGAAGTTGAGCAAAACGTGCAAACCCGACAAGCCTCCATTTCCGCCAGACTTCGGTTATTATACATGGAGGGACGCACAGGATATCTAAAAACCCTCTTCGCAGCTGAATCATTCACCGAGGCCGCACACCGGATGGATTACCTTTCATGGGTTGCCCAACGAGAGCATCAACTGATCCAACAGTTTCAAGAAGACCTCTTGAATCTTCAACAGCTCAAGGAACAACAGGCCGCGGCACGGGAGGATCTCCTTCGCTTCCAGGGAGAAACACAACAAACCATCAAAAAGGTTTCAGGGCTCAAACGTCAAAAACGCTCTGTCCTGGTCAGTCTTTCCAAAGAAAAGGACGCACATGAACGGATGGTTGAAGACCTTCAGCGATCAGCTGAACAAGTGGATAGCCTCCTCAAAGAATTGGACCGACGTTTTCAATTGGCTCAATCTCGGATGCGCCAACCCCCTGGAGCTCTCCCCTCTCTTGGATCCCTCCTCTGGCCGGTGGAAGGAAAAGTGGTTTCGAATTTTGGTCGGCAAAAACATCCAACTTTTGATACATTTGTGACAAAAAAGGGCATAGAAATCAGTGCGCAGGAAGGGAGTCCGATTCGCGCCGTTTCATCGGGAAACGTCGTCTATGCTGACTGGCTCAAAGGATACGGCCTAGTGGTCATCGTCGACCATACCAATGGCTTTTATTCTCTTTACGCCCATGCCTCAAAGCTCTTAGTGGCTGAAGGCCACTCTGTCAAAATCGGGCAAGTCATTGGTGAAACAGGCGAAACAGGGGTCACCCAAGGAGACACCCTTTATTTTGAATTGCGTAAAGGCACTACCCCCATCGATCCCCTGAAATGGCTGGTAAAACAGCCTTAATTGAACAATTGGAAGAAGGAACGCCTCATGCCACACGAACGATTATCGACAGTAGTGATCTCTGGTTTGACCTTAACCGCCATCCTTTTGGTGGGGATTGTAATCGGAAAAGGGGGAGACCGGGCGGGGTATGCCAGCGAGCCCTACGAGGAATTGCAAGTCTTCGCTGAAGTGCTTTCGCAAGTCAAAAAGCATTATGTAGAAGAAACACAAACAAAAGATCTTGTCCAGGGTGCTTTACGAGGCATGCTGGCCGGACTCGATCCACATTCTTCTTTTATGACTCCTGATATGTTCAAAGAAATGCAGGTTGAAACAAAGGGAGAGTTTGGAGGACTTGGCATTCAAATCGGTGTAAAAAACAATCGCCTGACCGTGATCGCTCCTATTGAAGATACACCGGCATTTGAAGCTGGCATCCAACCCGGTGACACCATCATCAAAGTTGACGATAAACCCACAAAAGATCTCACCCTCATGGAGGCGGTTCAACACATGCGCGGGGCACGAGGAACCTCTGTGGAATTGACCATTGATCGTGAGGGACTGGAAAAACCACTGATCTTTACCCTCAAACGCGATATCATTAAAATTCAAAGCGTTCGCTCCAAGCTCCTGGAAGGCAATCTTGGATACGTTCGTTTGAGCCAATTTCAAGAGGCGACGGTTGATGATCTCTCTAAGGAATTGGAAACATTAGCTTCCAAAAACATCCAAGGCTTAATTCTCGATCTTCGAAATAATCCCGGCGGTCTGTTAACAGCTGCCGTTGGAGTCTCCGAACAATTCCTGGAATCCGGCCGCCTCGTGGTCTCGATACAAGGACGCAACGGCAAAAAGGATGAATACCGCGCACGGGCAAGTAGTAAGAACTATCAATTACCTATGATTGTGTTGGTGAACCACGGTTCTGCCAGTGCATCCGAAATCGTGGCGGCAGCCATGCAGGATTGGGGGAAAGCCGTCGTCATCGGCACCACAACTTTTGGAAAGGGATCGGTACAAACCATTCTCCCTCTCTCCGACGGGTCAGGCCTTCGACTCACCACGGCGAAATATTTTACGCCAAACGGCAAGTCGATTCATTCTATTGGGGTGCAACCCGATATTGTCATTGACCCGAAACCTGTTCAGGTGGCGAAACAGGAATCCTCCGAAGGGAAAAAAGACGAGAGCGCTGGGGGTTCCCCTGTACCTTCTCCTGCCAAACCACCAGTCCCCTCGGATCCCCGGGACAAGGACCAGCCCCAGCCCATTCCCCCCGACGACCTTCAATTACTCAAGGCAGTAGAAATGTTGAAATCCTGGAAAGTCTTTAAGCAGTTAAAACCGGCCGCATAACGCGGCCGGCATAAGCCGTGAAAGAATTCAGAAGTCGAGAACAATGGCCGTATTCGTTTTAATGACGCCATCAATACCTCGAAGACGAACCATAATGAGGTCGTTCAGCTCCTCTAAGGTTTCGGCTTCTACATGGGCAATTAAATCAAACGGACCCGTCACCGGATAGACGGATTTCACACCTTGAATGCGTGTAAGTGTTTTATATGCACTCTTGGTGTGAGTGCCGGTGGTGTCGATCAACACAAATGCCGAAATAGCCATTACCCAACCATCCTGCTGAGGTGAATATCTGATATGTTTCCATACCCTTTTCCTGTTCCATGGCGATGAAAATCGCGTCCGTCGGAAACAACGGGGGAAGCATCTTCCACTTTCTTTCCTTAATTTACGACTCCTGGCAAGCTGCTCGCTTTGTTTGAATCGCCGTCAGGATTTCCTCGCCCCTAGGCCCTAGACCTGGAAGAGTTTGCAGTAAATGCGATCGGGCCAAGGCTTCCAGATCTTCCCAAGTTGTGATGCCCAATCGAAAAACCAAATCGTGGACAATCGGTTCTGAAAATCCTGGCAGCTTGACCCATTCCAGGACTGAATCAGGAAGAGGAGTTTTCAATTCTTCATACGCACGGATACGACCCGTAGAGAGAAATTCCCGAATTTTAATGGATAATTCCTTGCCGATGCCGGGAATGGTTTGGAGTTCGCCACGATTCGCCAACTCTGTCACATCCTCTTGAAGGCTCTTCAGTGAATCAGCAGCCCGGCGATAGGCTTTGACCTTGTAAGGATTTTCACCTCTGGATGCCAACAAACCTGCCATCGACAAGAACAAAGCCATGAGATCTTGGTTACTGTTTTTTTCCATGACGACCACCTCAGTGGTACAAGCCTGTTTATCCACGCCTCAAGAATTCACTGTGCACCATGATCATTTTATGTCAGATGTCATCTATAAAACCAGATGATCATGATAAGCCTTCGTTGGCTCACCAGAATCATTTCTTACGTTCTCCACTCCAGGTCATTTCATTGACAAGAATTTCTCAAGTCCCGTAGGATGGACTTTTGCATGCCCGGAATACACTGGACATTGCGTTCTTATCTATACACATGAAAATAGTCGTGAATGGAGAGCAACGCGAAGCCGTGGAACCTTTGACCGTCGCACAGCTTCTGGAAACGCTTCACCTCCGTTCTGAACAAGTCGCAGTAGAAATCAACCTTAAAATTTTGGACCGCGGAGATTTCCCCAACTGGAATCTCCACGATGGGGACAAGGTTGAAATTTTAAGCTTTATTGGAGGCGGCTCTCCCATCTGAGGAGATTGAAGGGGAAGAGATGAATCAGGATCCGTTAATCATCGCCGGTCGAACATTCCACTCTCGACTCTGGGTAGGGACAGGAAAATATCAAACCTTTGAGGAAACCCGAAAAGCGATTGAGGCTTCCGGGGCTGATGTGGTAACAGTTGCGGTTCGCCGCGTCAATATTACCGATAACAAATCAGAAAACTTACTGGACTACCTCGATCCGAAGAAATACACCATTTTACCCAACACGGCAGGATGTTATACCGTCGAAGACGCCGTTCGTTATTCTCGACTGGCCCGTGCTGCGGGAGTTTCAGAATTGGTGAAATTGGAAGTCATTGGAGATGAACGCACACTATTTCCTGATACGGCAGGACTCATTGAAGCCGCAAAAATTTTGATTGCCGAAGGTTTTGTGGTATTGCCATATACAAATGACGACCCCATTGTCGCCAAAAAGTTAGTCGATATTGGCTGTCCTGCCGTCATGCCACTCGCAGCACCGATCGGATCCGGGCTTGGCATTCGCAATCCGTATAATCTCAAAATCATTATGGAAACGGTCAATGTACCGGTCATCGTTGACGCCGGAGTTGGAACTGCTTCTGACGCCGCCTTGGCCATGGAATACGGAGCTGATGCGGTATTAATGAACACGGCTATTGCCGGAGCTAAGGATCCGTTGATGATGGCCACGGCCATGCGCTATGCCGTTGACGCCGGACGATTGGCTTACAAGGCCGGAAGAATTCCCAGGAAGTTATATGCGACGGCCAGCAGCCCTATCGAGGGAATGTTATAACCCATATTAGGAATGTCCTCGCGCGTCCTTCCCAAACTCTATCTTCTGACCGACCGACATCAAACCCTTCATCGCCCCCTCTCTTCTGTGATAACCGAAGCAGTAGACGCCGGGGTCCGGATGGTACAAATCCGAGAAAAAGATCTTAAGACTCGAGAATTGACTTCCCTCTGTCGGCAGCTCTGCCCTCTCATCAAACACCACCATGGAACCATTTTATTGAATGATCGTATCGACCTGGTCCTTGCCCTGGGAGCCGACGGCGTACATCTTCGGACAGATAGTCTCCCCGTTTCGGTTGCCCGTCGCCTATTAGGAACGGAACGTCTCATCGGTGCCTCAACACATTCCGTTGAAGAAGCCCGAGTGGCGGAAGCGGAAGGCGCCGACTTTATCGTGCTTGGGCCCATTTTTGATACGCCTTCAAAACGAGCGTATGGACCACCCTTAGGAATACAGACTCTTCAGAAAACCAGACGATCCCTCCACTTGCCCATCTATGCCATCGGAGGAATCACCCCGATCAGGATTCCTGACGTCTTATCAGCAGGGGCTTACGGTGTGGCCGTCATTTCCTCTATTCTTCAATCCCCATCCATTCCAGACACCACCCGTGAACTGCTTGCACGATTGTCTTGAATTGTCAACTTATTTTACCAGTCACAACGCCGGTGTTTGGTTGACCCTAATTTTTTTTGGGTGGTAAGATCTTTTCAAAGAAGGAATGCACGGATCTCCCTATTACCACTTACCATACTGACAGGTCCGGGGATTTTTTCAGAGTGGGATATGCTCTTCGGTTTCGTTGAAATCTTGAATCAGATAGGATCTAACAATGGGAATACGAAAAACAGACGATCATATCCGTGAGATTGAAAAATTACGAACCGAGATTGAGTCCATGGAACTCGAAATGCGGCATCTGCATGAATCGCGACAGAAGCTGCAGCTTTCCCAGCAGAAAAACGAGCAGTTGGTTTCTACTTTGCACGAAGCCAAAGCACAAATTGAAGCCCTTCGAAAGGAAGTCGACAAACTCACTGCGCCTCCATCAACTTTTGCAGTCTTCTATAGTGCCAATAAAGACGGGACCGTGAATATCTCACTCGGCGGGAGAAAGCTACGGGTCAACCTTCATCCATCTATCCCAACGGAATCACTCACCAAAGGCCAAGAGGTCATTTTGAACGAAGGCCTAAACGTGATTGAATCACGCGGGTATGATCCTCAGGGTGAAATCGCCCATCTCAAACACCTCCTAGATGATGGACGAGCAGTCGTTAGTCTTCGCCTGGACGACGAGCGAGTGGTTGAAATCTCTGATTCCCTGAAACATCAGACGTTGAGTGTCGGCGACCACCTCCTCTTTGAACCACGATCCGGATACCTCATCGAAAAACTTCCCAAAGGTGAAAT
>JAGQKG010000147.1 GCA_020430245.1 Nitrospira sp. | reverse complement strand
AATCCTTACCTGGCGGCCGGCCTTGCCCAACCGCCGGCAAGGGGCATGGATTGTCTTTCATTATTCATGGGAATGAAAATCAACATGAGAAAAAAGTCATTGAGATCCCCGACATAGCCCCTTGGTTTGAACCTTTATCTAAAAGGGGTACAATACATCCTCCAATTCCGGGCAAATTTTTCTTTTTAGAGGTCCTCTTTTTTAAGAAAAGAGCGGACCAAAAAAGGAAGAAAAATGGAAGTCACGAGATCCACCTCACCGACTATTCTTGTTGTCGATGACGAGACGGACATTTGTCTGGCTCTCAGCGACTTACTCGGCAACGAAGGTTATCAGGTGGAAACGGTGGAGACCGGAAACGAAGCTTTACGTCGGGTGTGTCTCTCTCACCCCTACAGTGCCGTCATTCTGGATTTAGGTCTGCCGGACCTTGATGGCCTGATCGTCCTGCAACGGCTGTATAGTCAGGATGCCACCCTTCCCGTGATCATTCTCACCGCGCATGGCGATCAAAAGGAAAAAATTGCCACTTTGCAACATCATGCGTTTGCCCACCTGATTAAACCGTATGACCGGCAAGAGGTGATCGAGATGGTGCATCGCGCGGTTGCGGTTAAAAATCTGACTCGGAAAGCCGCGCAGGCGCAAGAGGCGCTCACTTCAAGTGAAACGCAACATCAGCTCGAACAGCAACGCACGCACACATTGCTTTCCGAAAGTGAACAGCGACTCAATCTGGCTTTGAAGGCCGGGAATATGGGGATTTGGGATTGGCATATCCCATCCAATACCCTCATCTGGTCCGAAGAAGTATCAGGGATCTTTGGGTTGGTTCCAGGACAGTTTGATGGAACAAATAAAGCGTATATGGATTGTGTTCATCCTGAGGATCGGTTGTTGTTGAAGGAATCCTTTCGAAAGACGGTAGAGAACGATGCGCCTTATGAAGTCGAGCATCGAGTCGTGTGGCCTACAGGGGAGGTCCGATGGGTCGCTTGCAAGGGACAGGTTGTTGAAAATCAGGAAGGACTGCCGCAGCGAATGCTTGGCACCGTTCAAGATATTACCACCAGAAAACAAGCAGAGATTTTTGTGCAGGACAGCCAAAAGTTTTTGACCTCCATTGTGGATAACCTTCCTCATATGATTTTCGTAAAACATGCCAAAGACCTCCGCTTTATTCGCTTCAATCAAGCAGGGGAAGACCTTCTTGGCTATCCCAAAGAGTCCATGATCGGGAAGACCGATTTTGATTTTTTCCCAAAAGCGGAAGCAGACTTTTATAACAAGAAGGATCGAGAGGTCTTGTCTGGTAAAACCCAGGTTGATATCCCCGAGGAAGTGATTCAAACCAAATTTCAAGGGACACGATATCTGCATACCAAAAAAATTCCGATTTTAGATGACCAGGGAACCCCTCAATATCTTTTGGGAATTTCAGAAGACATTACTGAGCAGAAACAGGCGGAATTGGAGCGCAGGGAACGAGAAATTTTGTTACACCTCATTTTCGAGACAGGACCTGGTTGCATCAAACGAGTCGCCGCCGATGGGACCCTGCTCCACATTAATCCTGCGGGTTTGGAGTTAATCGAAGCGGAAAATGCAAGCGAGGTGCTTGGACGATCCGTATTTGACCTCGTCGTCCCTGAGCATGTGGATGCCTTTAAGCAAATGCATCACGAGGTCATACAGGGAAAGAAACGGACTCTTCAATTTGAGGTCCAGGGCACCAAAGGCACCCGAAGTTGGATAGAAACGTATGCGGTTCCCTTCAAGAATCCCATCACGAATGAAGTAGAACATTTGGCTGTCACTCACGACATCACGAAACGGAAAAAGTCGGAGGAGCAGGCTCAGCAGTTATCTCGGCAAAACGAACTGATCCTGTCATCGGCTGGTGACGGGATTTATGGATTGGATCTAGAGGGTCGGACCACCTTTGTGAATCCCGCTGGAGCGAAAATGTTGGGGTATGAACCCCAGGAACTCATTGGATCCTTTATGCATGGAATCGTCCATCATTCTAAGCCGGACGGTTCTCCCTATCCCAGTAAAGCCTGCCCCATATATGCCGTCTATTCGGACGGAGCTATTCGGCAGGTGCAGGATGAAGTCTTGTGGCGCAAGGACGGCACCAGTTTCCCGGTGGAATATACCAGCACACCCATTTGGCAGGATGGGAATCTTGCCGGTGCGGTCGTGACCTTTCGGGATATCACTGAGCGCAAGGAATCGGAAGACGCGTTCGAGCAATCGAGGCGGGATTTTTTGACATTAGTCAATTCCCTTGAGGGAATTGTGTGGGAGTGTGAGTTTCCTTCTTATCGGTTTACCTTTGTGAGTCAAGAAGCCGAGCGCCTGTTGGGATATTCCGTAGATGAATGGTTGGGGGAACCCGATTTTTTCTGCAATCGTCTCCATCCCTCCGATCAGAGGCGGGTAGTGGAATATTGCCGAGAAGCCACTCTGAGGAAAGAAAACCATGAATTAGAATACCGGTTTCTCAAGAAGAACGGAGAGGAGATCTGGTTGAGGGATCTGGTGACCGTGGTGGTGGAACATGATCGTCCTGTGAAATTGCGTGGAGTGATGTTTAATATTACTCAGACTAAGCTGGCAGAGGCCATTCTCCAGGAGAGTGAAGAACGTTTCAGGCTTTTAAACGAAGCCATTCCGCAGCAGGTGTGGACGGCACGGCCTGATGGTTCGCTCGATTATGTCAATCGACGCGTTCTCGAGTATTTCGGCTCCTCTTTTGAAGAGATGCTTGGGCATGGATGGCAGCGGTTTCTGCATCCGGATGATCTGCCTGGATGTTTGGATTGTTGGGCAAGGGCCTGCGAAACCAAGCAACCGTACGAAATCGAATTTCGCCTACTGCGGGGGACAGACAATTCATTTCGGTGGCATCTTGGGCGGGCACTCCCTGTTTTGAATCCAGAGGGGCAGGTGGTGAAATGGTTTGGGTCCCACACGGACATCACTCAATTGAAACAGTTGGAGAATCAGGTTCGACAATCTCAAAAAATGGAGGCGATTGGGACATTGGCAGGTGGGATTGCCCATGATTTCAATAACATTCTTATGGCGATCATTGGCTATACGGAACTTGCTAAACAAATTGTCAGGGAAAATGTCAGTGCTCAAAAAAATCTTGATGAGGTGTTGGTAGCCGGGCAGCGTGCCAAGGAATTGGTCCAGCAAATATTGACATTTAGTCGGCAAACCGAGCAGAGCCAGCAGCCACTTGACCTTCAACCGGTGGTCAGAGAAGTTTGCAAATTTCTTCGCGCGACGTTTCCGGCGACCATCGATATTCGTCAGAATTTCACTGAACCAACCTCCATCATTTTAGGAGATCCTATCCAAATGCATCAAGTGTTGATGAACTTGTGTGCCAATGCCGAATACGCGATGCGAGGAAGCGGAGGTCTTCTTGTATTGAAGTTGGAGCGTGTGACCGGTGAACCTGATGGGATCGGCACACATCCTGATCTACATGGAGGTGCCTATGTACGTCTGACCGTTCAAGATACTGGATCGGGCATGACTTCCGATATAGCCCAACGCATCTTTGATCCCTTCTTTACCACGAAGAGGGTTGGTGAAGGGACGGGAATGGGCTTAGCCGTTGTTCATGGAATCGTCATCAGTCATGGTGGTGTGATTAGGGTGGAGAGTGAGCCTGGACAGGGAACAATTTTCAGCCTATATTTTCCGGAGATGGAGGCCGCGAGTTACCCTGGGGAAGATAAGTCAGTACAACAAGAAGTGTTCATGGGCCGAGGGCATATTCTATTGGTGGAAGATGAGGAGCCTCTCGCCAGGCTTGAGGAAGAGGCCATGAAGGGGTTGGGGTATGAGGTCATGGTGCGCACAAGCAGCGTGGAAGCCCTGGAAGCATTTCGGGCTGATCCATTCCGATTTGATGCGGTCGTGACCGATCAAACGATGCCTCATATCACCGGCGAAGCTTTGGCACGCCAATTGTTAGAACTCAGACCCGACGTGCCAATTATTCTGTGTACGGGTTTTAGTCACAGTATGACCTCGGAAAAAGCCAAAGCCATGGGGATTCGTGCTTTTCTTTTAAAGCCTCTGTTGATCAAAGATCTAGCCCGGACTCTTCGGGAGGTCCTTCATCTCTGACTTAATAACAGGGATTCCTCAGGTCCATCAGACCAAAGATGGTAATTTATTTGTTTTAGTTTTGTAAGAAAGCTGGCGTCTGCAAATTGCTCGGTTTCCTTGAACCAACAATATTTCTGTTTTCTTCCACCCATTGAATCCCCTCCAAACACTTACGAGGTGATTATTCCTATAACTGGTCACCCGGGAAAATGTGACCATTAGGACGGTGCCTATCGTGCTCTAGGCGATACAACGTGTTCAACAACCTTTCCGGTGGTCGGGTCGTGCTTAATGTGAGTGAGGCTGGCCACTCGAAAACAGGATTGTTGTGATTAGAGGGATGCCACCGCGGCACGGACTAATTGGGTTGCTACGACATGAGGGTCCTCCCCCTTGGATGTCCATGTTTTGATCATGGATGGGGTGTAGGTTTGGGCTTCGCCAAAGGTGAGGGTGATGGGATGTCGTTGAGGTGTCTTGGCGTCTGGGGGCCAGACCTGAAAGCTTCCTTCGATTTTGACCGGGATGATCGGGATGTTCAATTCACAGGCAAGCACCCCGAGACCTTTTTTGAAGGGAAGGAGCTGCCCATCAAGGCTCCGTTCCCCTTCCGGGAAGATCAGGAGGCTTTTCCCGTTCCGGAGAAGCGCGACCGACGCCTTGAGGACGGTAACCAGGGGCGTCTCCGGCCCCACGGGAATCACATGACCTACGCGTGCTACCCAACGACGAAATGGTGATCGAAAAAACGGTTCCCAGCCGAGCGTGTAGAGTTGCATAAAGGTGGATGGTGGGACGGTCGCTAAAATAATAAAGGGATCAATGAAACTCAGATGGTTCGCCGCCAGGATAAAAGGTCCCTCCTTAGGTAGATGTTCGATGCCTTTGACAGTCAAAGGGAAGCCTATACGCGAGAAGCTTCCAACAATAGCCATCCCTATCCGCCCGATGATTTTAGTCCCTCTGGAAAGCGGGGAAAGGACTGTCTTTTCCAGGGCTGGAGGGAGTGGTGTTTCGAAGATCTGATGCCAAGAGGTGGTAGTTTGTGTGTGTGCAGCAGGAATCTGTTCGAGGGCTATGAGCTTTGTAATGACATCACGCACCGTGACGACTTCTCCCATGAATGTTTCCGGGAGGGGTCCCAACCGGCTTTCGAGGGCTGCTTGATATTCAACGCGTTTCAAGGAGTCAAATCCTAAATCCAGGTCAAGGTGATCGTCCAATCGTAAAGCCCGGTCGGAGGATATCAACCTGCCAAGCGTGTCGATAACCGCCTGTCCGGTGGTCGTTTGGCGAATCTCCTGGTGGGCCTCAGATTCATGCTCTTGTGCGGGATCACCGACAGTCTGTTTGGATTGAGTCATGGCAAGAACAAGATGCCGCTGAATTTTCCCTAAGCGTGTATGTGGAAGGGGATCTTTTATAAAGGTCACACCACTAATCCGTTTGTATGTGGGAAGGGTCGTGGCGACACTATTGAGCGCATCTTTGATGTAGGTGGCGGAATCATGAATTTTGTGTTCTCGTAAATAATCAAAATTGGGTACGACCACGGCATGAGGATGTTCGCCTTCTTCACCAGCGCGGGAGAGTCCAAGGATACAGAGTTCGGCGATCGCCGGATTCTGTTGGTACGCCTCTTCCAATTCCTCTGGCAGAATGTTTTTCCCCCCGGGTGTGACGATTAGTTCCTTGATCCGTCCGGTGAGAAACAAGTATCCGTCTGAATCCAGATAACCCAGATCTCCTGTATAAAACCAGCCGTCACGAATAACTTCTGCCGTTTCAGCCGGCGCCTGATCATAACCCTTCATCACATTGGGCCCTCGTACCACCACTTCTCCTATTCCTTCTTCGTTCGGCTGATCGATTCGCACCTCGATGCTGGCGAGTGGTGGACCGACGGAACCCGGTTTCAATCGAGACAATGAACTGAAGGCAATCACGGGTGCCGTTTCAGTGAGCCCGTACCCTTCACGAATGATAAATCCAAGACTGCCTAAGTCTTTCGAAATTTGTGGATCGAGTTTGGCTCCGCCGCAGCACAGAAGCCGAAGCGAGGAGCCAAATCGGTGGTGAACCGGTGAAAAAAGCTTTCGCCCAGGATTCCAGCGGGTATGGGTTCTCATAAAATCTGACAGGCGGAGTAGAAGCGTGATTAGCGGACGGACGAACGCGGGACGTTGGCCGAGTTCTTCAAATATTGACCGACGAATCATGGAAAAAATTTGGGGAACTCCCACTGCGATCGTGATTCCGGTCTCATGAATACATTGCACCAGATCCGGTCCCTTGAGTGAAGATAAGAAGGTCATTCTGGCGCCCAGGAGCATGGGGACAAGGTAGGCGATCATGAAGGGATAAGCATGGTGTAGAGGGAGCATCACTAAAAAGTTATCTTCCGGTCCTGCTAAATCTTTCTCCATAATGTCTTTGGCGTTGGCCATAAAATTGCGGTGAGTGAGTAGCACGCCTTTGGGTTTTTTGGTGGTGCCAGAGGTATAGAGCAACGAAGCCACGTCGTCCGGGTTCACTTGCCTATGGACGGACGGTTTCTGCTGTCCTTGCGATATGAGATCATTCATGGAAAGGTGGGGAGCGTTCATCGCGGGATCCATGCTCACGACGGTGATGGTGGCTGGAAGTTCTCGGACCAGGTCCATGGTTTTTGAGCTGACGAAGACAAGCCGACTATTGGATGTGGTGAGGAAGGACAGAAGTTGCTTCTGTGGCATTTGAATATCCAGTGGAACGGCTGTGGCGCCGACTGTGAGAATGCTAAGATGAGCAATTACCCATTCTGGGCAGTTTTCAGCCACGAGGGCGATGCGATGCCCCGGAAGAACGCCCCGTTCAACAAGGCTGCCCGCCAGTCCCCGAACAAGCTTCGATACTTCCCCGTAGGTCTGTTGGCGATAGCCCTCCCCTTCTTTTATTTGCATGACCACATGATCAGGGGCGATGGCTGAGAGTACGAAAAACGCCTCAGGAATAGTATCTGGAAGGTCAGCGGGAGCGATGGGAGGAGCCTGCATCGTTTGAGTTTCCTGAGAGGCTGTCAAGAACGATCCGAAACCAAGTCTACCCGAAAGGGGCCATGGTTCCAAGGCTAGACTTGGGTAGCGGGAACTGGGCCTGAAAACGCGGTTGGTGTGTGTGATGAGGCTTAGGCTTGCTCAGCAGGAAGGGCACAGGCTTAGTGCGCAGTAGACAAGTGCAAAAGCTTAACAAAACAGAAAAACTTCCGAAAAAGCCAAGAGATTGCTATTCAGTCGCCAGATGGCTTTTGTGGTCACTTCCTTGAAGGCTGTGTTGATTTAAAGTTGAAGAAGGGAATGTTCTATGCCGTTCTTTAAAGTTGAAGATCCCCGGGATCTTCGCGTCGGGACGTTTGTTAAACTCGAAGGGTCCTGGTTTAGCCATCCTTTCCCCACGAATACCTTTCAAATCAAATCCTCTGATGATCTGACGACCATTCAAGCTCTCAAAAATGTCGTCATTCTCCAAGATCCCGAACGGTCGGCCTCGTTTGATGCTGAGGATGTCTCGGATGAAAACCGGCGGACTCTGGACCATGAGGAGAGCGTGAGGAGAGAAGAAGACACGGAGGTTATTGGCGAATCACCATTCGAACACCAAGACGACGAATCGCTTAATAAAGAATCTTCCCTATCCACAATTCTGGACCGGCGACAGGATTACCATGAATTTCAGAATCATCTGCGTAAGATCGAAGGGGCGTATCACAAAACCTTGGGACAGGGTAATGAGTTGTTCCGGCAATTAAGTGATCGCCGACTGTCTGGACGTAAAACCGCCGATGCGATGATCACGAGTATTGTCACGGCCATACAACATCCCAAAACGGCGATGTCGTTAATTGATGTAGTCGGTAGTAACGGCGCCACATGGGGCTTGTCTGAACATGCTCTTAACGTATGCACCCTGTCCCTCCTCATCGGACGACAGTTGGGCTTGGAAGTCGAGGGATTGCTTGAGCTTGGGCGTGGAGCGCTGTTCCACGATGTGGGTTATCGCGCGTTACCCATGAATGTACGATTTAGTGCGGTTGGTATGAAAATCCAATCGGATCCGGAGTTGGGGCAGCGACATCCGGAGGTGGGACGGCAGCTGATGGCGTCCTTCCCGGATACCAGTCCAGCAGTACTGGAAATGATTGAACGGCATCATGAACGACTGGATGGTTCGGGGTTTCCGAATGGCGTGGGAGGAGAGAACCTTTCATTGTCGACAAAAATCGTGATGGTCGCGGATCATTATGATGAACTCTGCAATGCTCCTGATCCACAAACGAGTCTCACCCCTCATGCGGCCTTGTCCCGACTCTTTCGCCACGTGGCCATGAAGGGAGAATCGTCCAAGTTCTGTCCGGAGGTAGTGCAGGCCCTGGTGCAAGCCATTGGGGTCTATCCACCAGGGAGCTTGGTGGAATTAACGGATGGATTTCTCGGGGTGGTGGCACGGATCAGTATTCATCACCCAACAAGACCGACGGTGTTGTTGTATGCGCCTTGGATCTGCCGAAACGATGGGATGCTGGTCAATTTGGCACAAGAGCCTGAGTTGGAAATCAAGCAAGCCCTCCATGTGAAGGATATACCTCTGCCTGCCCTGGCCTACTTGAGTCCCCGTCGAATGGCCATGTTTGTGCATGCGACCGAACCCACCATTATGGCGTCCAATAGCTGCCGCGGCCGATCCCGCAAGTCTTCTCTCCTGCATTAATGTCTAGTCACGTATGGTCTTTGGCTCACTTTCGGTTCTCCTGAAATCTAAGTGGATTCATCTATCGTTGGTCGATCGAAACGGGGTCTGTTGAAAAAAGCCGCCAGCGGCGTTCTCGCCATTTTTCCGTGCTCACGTACTAAGCGTACGCTCCGCGCG
>JAGQKG010000146.1 GCA_020430245.1 Nitrospira sp. | reverse complement strand
TCAATCATCGAGGACAAAATCTTTACCACTTACTACTCAAGGTCCTTAGAAAACACCCGCTTAACTAGTCATGACCCAATTTTTATTATTCAACACTCCCAGTAAAAATTCGTTTGTGTGTGGGTGCAGAACCAGTTCGTGGTCCTTGACGGCATTCTCAAGGTGTTCGGAGCTGACTCTGACTTGCGTCAGAAAGTCTCCGAAGGGAATTTGGGTGTGCTCAAGAATGATGGGCAGGTGACAATGTCAAAGAGGGGTGGTTCGATGTCCCATCAAAGGGTCCCGAAAGAATCCATCCGCATTGAATATGACATGAGGGATCTGTTCTTTATTCATGCCACACATTTTCCCTGTGACCTATGGATCTGCTGAACGAAGTGGTCGTAGGCAGATGGCGTGATTGAGAGAAAGGATAGCATTTCCTCGTCAAAGGGGAACAAAATGATGCGTTGAGGATGAAGTGGCGATCTATCCTCAAAGACTGAGATATCATCAAGATTGAGAAAATGGGAGAATCCATGTTCCTCGACTCCGGGAATAGCGATGTCGTCCGGGCGAAGGGGACGGATTGGGGTTTGGACAATTGACGTGCCCGTCAAGGTATCCCAGCATCACAATCAGACTAGGTCCGATCTCCAAATGACACGATCATTTTATGCAGATTCCTATTCTAAGAGAGCTGAAAACACAGTCGCCAGACCCAAAAAACTAAAAAACCCTGCCACATCGGTTACCGTGGTTAAAATGATCGATGATGATTGAGCCGGATCTTGTTTCAGGGATCGAAGGATGATGGGAATGATTGCCCCGGAAAATCCGGCCATGACCATGGAGATGATCATGGAGAGGCCGATGACCATGGTTAATCCCCAGGATTGGCTCCAGAAGAAAACGGCAGTACAGGTCGTTGCGGCCACTGCCACACCATTGGCCAAGGCAACATAGGATTCTTTCAAGGTCACGCGGAGCCATTGGGAAGGACGGATATCCCGCAATGCCAACCCACGCATGACCACCGCGAGTGCTTGTGCTCCCGTATTCCCCGATTGCCCGGCCACGACGGGGAGCAAAACGGCCAAAGCCGTAAATCTGGCAATGGTGTCCTCAAATAACCCCACCACAAACGCTGCCAGAAAGGCTGTGAGCAGATTAATTTGCAGCCAGGGCAGACGTTTTTGAATGGCGAATCCTGGCGGCGACAGGGCTCGTTCGTCTTTGCTGGCACCCACCATGGTCTGCATGCTAATGGTGGCCTCTTCTTTTTCCACCTGAATGATATCTTGACTGCTAATGATCCCGAGTAGGCGGCCATCCAAATCGGTGACCGGAATAGTCAGCACCTTCCATTCGTTACAAATTTCCACGACCTGTTCCTGATTTTCCAGGGGATGAATGGTTGGTAATTGGCGCTTCATCAAGATTGCAAGATTTTTCTTTGGAGAGGCTAAAAACAGATCTCTGAGGGAGAGAACGCCCACGAGCACTTGGCTGCGATCAATTATGTAGATTTCATTGAGATGCTGCGTGTCATGTGTGCGAACTTGTCGGATGGCTTCCTCCACTGTCAGATCTTCCGGAAGCGCAAAAAAATTGACATCCATGAGCATGCCGACCGAATCCTCCGAATACTCCATGAATGGTCTAATATCGGCTGAGACGTGCTGGGGTAGGGCATCCAGTATGGCCCCGCAGATTTCATCCGGAATTCGTTGGAGGAGGGAGGCGGCCAACGAGGGTTGGAGATGAGGAAGCGCACTTAGGAGTAACGGTTGCGGAATGATTTCGAGGAGGTCAGCGGCCAAAGATGGGGACATGACCGAGAGAACTTTTGCGATTATGGTGGGAGGAAGATCGGCAAGGATGGGGATCACCTCCTGGGGATCATAGGACTCAAGCACATGTGCCGCATCATCGGGAAATTTGGCAATAAAGGCCTGATGCATCTGTTCAGTTGTTGCAAGTGTCGTCATGGTGTTTCCTGTTCTTCCTGAGGAGAAACGGACGGTGTGGATATAGTCAGGGCTTCCCCCAATGCGGTCATCAGACCAATTCCGGAGAGGGCATACGCTTCCCACAGTTGCAAGAGGGCATCGGAGAGAAAAGCCGGTTGATACTCGCCGGACCGTGACCGGAGAAATTGCCTCAGGGTTCGATGTCGCAGAGCACCAATAAACGTATGGTCTTGATCAATGACCGGAAGACTGTCGTATAGAGCCCATGCCGGGTGAGCGACAATGTCGAGGGCATTGCCCGAGGCCGGAATTGTTTTCACGTTTTGCTGCATGATGGAAGACACGGTGATCGTAGGCTCGGCTCCAAGAAGCTCTTTCATGATGACGACTCCGCGCAAGATTGCCTGATGATCGATGATGTATAAATAGTAGATGGCTTGCCCGACAGTTTGGGTCATCCGCTCTAGGGCATTCGCGACGGTGATGTCCGGGGGGAGTGTTAGGACATGCGGGTCGGCGAGGCTGCCAGCGGTATGATCCGGTAATTTGATTGATCGACGAAGATGTGCGCTGATGGCTGGATCAATCTGATCCAGGAGAGAGGTTTGTGTGTGTGAGTCAAATTGTCGGAGGACTGCCCGTGCCGAATGGGCGGATAATCGGCTGAGTATGCTCGCGCCGGTTGCCGGGGGATATTGTTTGAGGATATCGGCTGTTGGGCCGGGAAGACAATACTCCAGGAAGTCGGCAATTTGTTGTGGCTCCATGGTTTGTAACATCTCTCCCGCTGACTGAGCCGGAAGTTCCTCCACGTATCGTGCCGCCTCTGATGGATGTTTCTGGATAAAGGTCTGCCGAAGCTGTTGTGCCAAATTCATCGGGCTACCTCTCTGTTGGAGAAAGAATGCTGGTGACTTCAGTAAATTGTGCGGCAGGAATTACGACCCGTCCTTTCGCCGTATCCAGGACGACGACCATGGGAGTGACGGCTGTGACGGTGCCAGTGTAGGGGCCGACCTGAATGATTTCTCCTAATCGGACAATGGGTTGAATGTAGTGGGCGGCAATCAGATTTTTCACGGCTGAACGAGAACCGATTCCAAACGATAATGCGGCCCCGGCAATGAGTCCGGCTATGAGAATGACGATGATTTGATTAAGCAGTGACGTGTCAATCCCCAACTCATTGATCGCCGTCACCAGAACAAGCAGGGTGGCGGCGATATAGACCGTTTGCGCGATGATGGTGCCTTGCCGGATTCCAGAAGAATCACATGCGACAGAGATGAGGTCGCGCACAAAGTTTGTGGCCAGGAGGCCCAGAACGAGAATTAGGGTAGCTATGCCAATTTTGGGGAGATAGTGGACCAGTCCTGTTAAGGTTTCCGACAAAAGGGCCAGACTTAGTGCTTCGGTGGCGGATATTAAAAAAAGAAGAAATACCAGCCAAAATCCCAGAAGACCGATGATTTGTGAAATGGTTTTTTGGCTGCCGATTTTTTTGAGCAGCGAGAGAACACCGGTGCCGCTCAGTAAACGATCGACGCCGATCATATGCAACACGCGGCTTGCTCCTGCTTCAACGATTTTTCCCAATAGAATTCCCATGCCTAACAACGTTATGGCCCCAAGGCTTTTGGGAAGATAGGCCATAAACAGTTTGAAACTGTACTCAAACGATTCCTCAAGTGTTGCGGTCCAAAGGGTGATATCCATGGCATTGACCTCCTTAGAAATAAGTAAGCAGAAAAAGGGTACACATTACGACAAAGAGCTGAACGATCAGAGAGACGATGTTCCTTATGGGGTCTGCTGGACCGATTTTCACATTGTGTTCCATCCTCGTGAGAGGAACGTTCTCACCGGAATGGCATTCGATTTTGTTGAACCCACGTGTTGTTCCGTGGGTGACCCTTTTCTTCTGGCCCCTCAATTCTTATTTTAATTGAGGGGGAGGTGAGAAGGTTTTGTGTTCTCCGATGTCTCCCCCGATGCGGAGGACGGGTTCAACGGAGAGTCCGGGAGCGGTTCGGGTTCGACCGAAGAATGTGAGGGTTTGGCAGATTCAGGGGCCTGCCGTGTGAGTTTGTGGACTTTAATGACAGGTGGGTCGGTCACAAAGGGTTCATATTGCTTGATGTTCAATGTGACCGAGTCCTGTTCTTCGACGAGCAGGTCAATCTCCGGAACCTGTTTCTGAAAGGTTGCCAAAATGGTGCCGTCTTGGGTGGTAACGGTCATCAAGAGGCGATCCTGCTGGCGTTCCTTGTGGGTGACGGTTCCGGTCAGGGGATGAACGGTTTCCTGAAGAAATTGCGGTAGATAGGGTTGGGCATATCGGGCAGCAAGGAAAGGTGCCCCTAAACCCAATCCTACCCCTAAGAGGAACAGGGCCATGTATACGATCAGGGATTTCATGAATTCAACCTCCGGGGTTACAGTAGGACTTTTGGGCAGTTTTTTAATGGGACGATTTTGACGAGAACGACTTTCCCTGGGCGCGAATGAAAGACTTTCAGCAAGACTGGCTGTCCTTTTTATGCCGCGTGGACCATTCGCTCACGTGGAATTAAAGTTATTCAATTGTTGGGGAAATCGTGGATGCCGTTTAAATCGTTGTCAATTGAGTGCTCGTAGGTCAACATAGAAAGAATGACTGTAAAATTTCAGACCGGGGCGAGGTAATTCCGTTGAGAGGTCGACAATTTTTGAAGACCTTTCAGCATCTTGTCATTTTACCAATGCTGTAAGAGCTTCTCAAACATCATAGGGACCACGTGGGAGCGTCATGCAGGAGGAGTTATCCAGATATTTCTTGTAAGCGGTCGAAAGTCTTCCTGCTTCGTATTGAGGGTTGGGGCATTATGTTCCGTTCGAGAAGATGGTCAGAGGTACGGAGGTTCGGACATGAAGATCTCTCTGAGGGAAAGGAATTTCCACACCATTTTCCCGAAATTTCCTGACGATGGCGCAATTAATATCGGACTGAACCTGCCTTCTGCCCTGTGGATCTTCCACCCAGGCTAATAAACGCATATTCCAGGCAGAATCTCCAAAACTCATAAGCCAAGCTTTTGGCTCTGGGTGCGGTAAGATCATAGGGTTTTCTCTTGCCGCTTCCAAAAGTGAATGTATCACCTTGTCTAAATCTGAATTGTAGGAGACTCCCACCTCAATCTCCAAACGGGTTTTAGGGTCACCGTGCGACCAGTTGATCACCGTGGAAGAAATAAATTCGGAATTGGGAACGACGATCGCAACGTTGTTTAGAGAGCGAATGGTGGTGGACCGAATGTTAATTTCTGTCACATCTCCCTCCGTTTCTCCCACCGTGATGCGGTCTCCAATTTGAATATGTTGTTCGAATAGCAACATGAGTCCCGCAATGAAATTTGACGTCAGATTTTGCAGTCCGAACCCGATTCCAACAGAGAGAAACCCAAAAATGACAACAAGACCGCTCAGGTCGACACCGATAACTTGAAAGGCAATCACGGTCCCAATGAGAAGCAGGGAATATTGAATCAAGCGGGTTAAGGTGTATTGTGTGGCCTTCGGCATCTTTGAACGTTTGAGTAATAGATTGCTGACAAACCGTCGTATCATGGTGTTTATGATCATAAATCCACACATGATGAAGGTAAAAAACGTCAGAGACGAGAGGGTAATCGGTGTCTTGTTGACGGTAAATAAGGGATAAGTAAAAAAGTGATCCAATGCGGTCAGGACCGTTGAAAGATCCATGGTGGTGCTCCTTTGAGGCGGTATATATTTATTGCCATGTTGTGATTGATGCAGGGACTCTTGCTGGGGTTTCCCGTTTACTGCCGTGTCGGGTTAGGTGAATAAACCAGAAAAATGACACAAAAGATAGTGGAGAAAAAGGCGGGGGAAGAGCGTATGATAGATGAAGCAGGCCACTTGAGTTACAAAGATTACGAGGGGACAGGGAGGTATAGCTTTGTGCTAGGGTCTCCCAAGACATGAAGAAAATGTTGGCCGCTTAATATTAACTGGACTCACTGCCTGTCAGATGAAGTCTTGACTTATACAAATAAAGGGAGGCACTCGTTTAGGTGATAAACTTCAACTCAAACGAGGTGAGTAATGGGACAGATATAACTAAGTGTTTCGCCCGACTTTACGTTCGTCGCAGTGCAAATTGTGAGTCAGTAGAGCTATTCGATATCTCAAACCTGTCGTGTCCTCGATATCAGCCATGCTGCCCTGACGTGCTCATCTGCCCATGCCCATAATGATGTCGAAACGGCTGGCACTGCCCTGACAACCGAATGCCAAAAAAATCAACAATATGTATGTCCGAATGGCTGGATGGCGGACCTATCTTGCTGCGGAAGTATTGCTGAATGTGCTGCTCTGGATCTCCCTTATTACAGAGCTGTTGCCCCACCTGTTTCATGTAGATTCCAACTGATCCAGCATTTCTTGAATGTCCTTTGAATCATTTTGGATGGGGGCTTTCCCTGTTTAGGATTCATAAGATTCAGGACTCTAACATTTGCGGAGAGGCCAGTAGAGATGTACACGGAAAGATTGTTAGAGAGTAGGCACAGAGTTCCACAGTTACGGAGTCTAGAAGTGTCGATTGTGAGGAGATATTCAAAATTCGAGAAAGTTTTATGGGAGAAGGGGATCTGGTGATGATTGAGGAACTCGATGGTGAGATCGGTAGCTATGGTAAGTTTTCCAGATGAAGGAAACTTGGAATTGCAAGATTAGTTGGATCTGAGCACAAGATTAGGTGTCGGGATACTCAACCCAGGTTTCTTTTTCTGCCAGGTATGCTTGGCCTTTGAAATTGAGGCGGGTCCGCATGGTGGTAAAGCCTAATTCGCGAAGTTGATCGATTATGTCCTTCAGGCTTTCCTGCACAGTTCGATAGACTTGTGATTGGAGATTCAGTGCTTCGTACATGACCGTTCCCGAATATCCGCGTTCCACCCGTTTAATTGGAATCATTCGGTTGAAATATCGGTCACTAGGGTCCATGCCCTCCAATTGATGTTTTTCCACGACGGCATTTCTGACCCGAAAAGATAAGGGAAGCGATGTCATGTGCTCTGGCTCCAGCTAAACAATTGGCTAGCGGTATAATTTCATCCTGTGAAAGTGGATTATAGGCTGCCTCGGATAAGGGTCGCAAGCGTGGTTGACTTCCCTCAGAATCCCAACGTACCCTTCCCTACGCTTAGGATAAATGCGTTTGTGAAAAAGGGGTTGTGGCGAAATGGTCCGCGAGTCATCGGGTGCCGACATTCCAATCAACCTTCCCAACAGTCTCACGGTCCTTCGGATTCTCCTAGTTCCGGTTTTCGTTGGGTTTTTGCTCTACGAATACTATGATTATGCCTTAGTGACATTGTTAGTCGCGGCGGTGACTGATGGGCTGGATGGGGCAATTGCCCGTATCACCGATCAACGTACTCGCCTCGGTGAATATCTCGATCCTCTGGCCGACAAATTACTCCTTATGTCGGCTATCGTGACCTTATCTGTGCTCCATTTTATTCCTATCTGGGCGGTGATTCTTGTGGTGAGTCGTGATGCCATTCTCCTCACCGGAACCATTTTGGCTAATCTAACGGAAATTGACATTGATATTACTCCCACCTGGTTGGGGAAGGGTACGACCTTTGCTCAAATCTGCTATGTCATCATGGTGATTCTCTTTGCGACAGGGCGTGTTCCTTCCGAAAGCATCATTCCTTTTCTCTCGGTAATGGTCATTCTGACCACCGGTTCTGGAGTGCATTATTTATTCCGGGGGATTCAACGTCTCAATTCTTCTGGCAAGAAATAAGGGTAAACGGGAGGATGCAGGTGAATCGAGAGCGTGTTGGCCTTCAGTTGGTGGATGCGAAAGTGATTTCTTCAGATAATTTGTCTCAGGCACTTGATATCCAGAAGGGAGAAGGAGGGCGTCTCGGGAGCATTCTGGTTCGGATGGGGGTTCTGTCTGAATCCACCTTATTAGAGTTTCTCAGCCAGCACTATGGGGTTGCTACCGTGGAATTGTCTACGTGCTCGATTGACAGGAGTCTTCGGGGGCTGGTTCCTTATGATGTTGTCCGTCGGCACCTCGTTTTACCGGTGCGAAAAACCTCTTCACGACTGAGTCTGGCTATGGTCGATCCCACAAATGCATCTTTGTTAGATGATTTGCGATTTCGTACAGGGCTCCACATCATTCCCATGGTAGCCACCGAGTCGGATTTGCGGACAGCGATCTCCCATGTATATGGCCAGGGTTCAGATGGATCTTCCTCGATCACGGAAGCTATGCCAAAAAATGAGGAAGGTGATTTCAAAAACAGGGGAGACGGCGACCGGATTTCACTCAATTCAATGAGGAAGCCTGTTGGCCCTGTCTGCGCCTCGGCAAACGGGCTGAATGATCAAGAAAAATCTATAATGTTTCAGGACAAAGTAGAAATGTCTCGAGTGACGCGTCACATCAAAATCGAAAAAGATTCTTCAGCTGCGGAGGTTGTGAATTGCCTTGTTCAGCAGGCCATTGAAATGCAGGCGAGTGATATTCACATTGAACCGATGGAGAACATGATCCGGATTCGCTTTCGGTTGGATGGCGTCTTGTGCCCGATCCAAAATTTGCCTAAGGACCTTCATCAGGCATTACTTGCCAGAGTGAAAATTCTTTCTGATCTGGATATTGCCGAGCGTCGGTTACCACAAGATGGACGGATGAAGATGGAGGGCTTTCCCCATGTCGATATTCGAGTGGCAATGTTGCCCTGTTTGTTTGGGGAAAAAGCGGTTCTGCGTCTCTTGAATCAGTCTGGGCTTGCGTTACATCTGACCAATATTGGGCTTAACCAGCCTGATTTGGATCGATTAACGACGGCTCTGGAAAATCCCTATGGGATGATCCTGGTCACGGGGCCTACGGGGAGCGGGAAGACGACAACCCTTTATAGCGCGTTACAATTTCTGAATACTCCTCAGATGAATATTGTCACTGTCGAAGATCCCGTGGAATACCAAATCCAGGGCATCAATCAGATGCAAATTCATGAAGAGATTGGATTGAATTTTGCCGCCGGGTTGCGTGCTTTTCTGCGGCAGGATCCTGACGTCATGATGGTGGGGGAAATTCGTGATCGGGAAACCGCGCAAATCGCGATTCAGGCTTCTCTGACTGGTCATCGAGTTCTTTCGACCCTGCATACAATGAATGCCCCAGGGGCGATTACCCGGCT
>JAGQKG010000145.1 GCA_020430245.1 Nitrospira sp. | reverse complement strand
CGTCTTTGATCCCAACGCCCCCCCTTTTTTGATTTCCAAAAGGTAAGAGGTCCTCATGCATCGTCGATTCATTGTCGGCAATTGGAAAATGCACAAGACGATTTCCCAGGCCGAGTCCCTGGTGACCGATATTCTCCAGATATATCAACCGCAAGCTTCGGTAGAATTGGCCATCGCTCCCCCCTTCTTGTCGTTGCCAGCAGTTGCACGCCTGCTGGCTTCGACTTCCATCAAATTGGCCGCTCAAAATACCTGTGCTAGTGACGAGGGCGCCTTTACCGGAGAAATCTCGCCACCCATGCTACGGGACGTCGGCTGTCACTATGTCATTATTGGGCATTCCGAACGACGGCATATTTTTGGAGAAACCGACCAGGACATTAACAAAAAAGTCCACGCCGCCTTCCACCATGACCTCCTACCGATTTTATGTGTCGGGGAACGTCTGGAAGAACGTCAATCCAATAAAACGCAGGCCGTCATTCAACAGCAATTACAAACCGGCCTCGATGGAATCGAATCGAAAAATTTTGAAAAGATCACCATCGCCTATGAACCCGTCTGGGCCATTGGAACCGGCCAAGCGGCTACCGTCGATCAGGCTACCGAGGTTCATAGGCACATCCGATCTTTTCTCGACACGCAATGGAGCGTTAAATCTGATCAGACCAGAATCATTTACGGTGGGAGCGTGACCCCTGAAAATGCCAAAAGTCTTTTTCAATCTCCACAAATTAATGGGGCGCTCGTAGGAAAAGCTTGTTTGAATTCCGAATCCTTTGTTAAGATAGCTGAACTGGCCACATCAAGTTAATCAGAAATCCTCCAACAACTACGTACACATTATGTATACCCTGACTGTCATTCTTCATATCATTGTCTGTTTCCTCATGATTGCCGCCATCTTACTCCAAGCAGGAAAAGGTGCTGAGATCGGTGCATCATTTGGAGGGTCTTCTCAAACAGTGTTTGGAAGCCGCGGCCCTGGGACATTCCTGAGTAAAATCACCGTGGGAGCCGCTATTGTGTTTATGCTGACATCCCTCAGCTTGGCTCTACTTTCTAAACAGGCCAATACCTCGTCAACGGTCATAGATCTTCACCCGACCTCACATCATGAATCGAGTGCTCCAGCGACTCCAGAGGCGGCTCCTCCGACTGAACCCGACGCAGCCCAACCAACGTCGGAGGCGGCTCCCGCCCCGACTGCTCCATAAATTATTTTTTCCTGCTGAGTGAGTCGGAAACTATTGTGACAATTGGTGGAATGGCCCAGGTCATGGGTCTGTCCGTCTGAGTGACAACTCCTAAATAGGAGTCAACCAATTGGCATAGGCCGCATCCTCGCCACGAACGATCCTAAAGAAATCATCTTGGAGGGATTTGGTGAGAGGGCCGGGTTTACCTTCCCCGATTGTTCGATCATCTAATTCCCGAACCGGTGTGACTTCAGCTGCGGTCCCGGTAAGAAATATTTCGTCTGCCACGTACATCGCATCACGAGTAAATCGTTCCTCAATCACCGGGATTTTTTTTGCTCTCGCCAATTCAAGAATCGAATTCCGAGTAATCCCGTCAAGGATAGAGGTCAAGGGAGTCGTTTTCAGAACCCCCTTTTTCGCAATAAACACGTTTTCTCCTGTCCCCTCAGCGACATAACCATCAGGATCTAGGAGAATACATTCAGCATACCCCGACTTCTTTGCCTCCCATTTGGCTAAAATCGAATTGACGTAATATCCCGAAATTTTTGCCCGAGTCATGGATACATTCACACGGTGCCGGGTGAATGAAGAGATTTTTGCCCTAATGCCTTGTGCCAGGGCATCCTCCCCTAAATATGACCCCCATGGCCAAGCCGCAATAGCCAGACGAATCGGGTTGTCGCCAGGATACACTCCCATCGCACCGTATCCCACAAAGGCAATGGGGCGGATGTAACAGGAGGCTAATTGATTGACCCGAACGGTCTCAACAATGGCCTCCGACACCTCCTTTTTGGTAAAAGGAATGGCCATCATGGTGATATGAGCAGACTCAAAGAGCCGGTCCACATGCTCTTGTAATCGGAAAATATTTGATCCGGCCTTGCCCTGATAACAACGGATTCCCTCAAATGCGGCCAGACCATAATGGAGAGAATGGGTCAGAACATGAACAGAGGCCTCTTCCCAATCGACAAGGGCTCCATCCATCCAGATTTTTTTTGAAACAGTCACCATAGGAATGCTTCTCCGGTTGACATAAGCTGAACAAAACAAGGCATGGGAGCCAAGTGCATTAAGGATTTATTTTTGTCAGACAACAGGAACGCGTGATGATATACTAAAATCTTGACATAAATGTAAACATACAGGCAAAATGGGCGTTTGTTAAGGAGCTAAAAAATTATGTATGCAATTATCGAAACTGGTGGAAAACAATACCGGGCAGAACCAAACAGTATCCTACAGGTGGAGTCACTTGAGGGGGATGTCGGGTCTATTATTCAATTTGACTCAGTGAGATTTGTCCAAACGGACCAGGCACCCATAGTCGGATCCCCCATGATTCCAGATGCAGTTGTCAAAGGTGAGATTATCCGACATGCGCGAACACGGTCCATTACAATTTTCAAAAAGAAACGACGGAAAAACTATCGACGGACTAAAGGTCATCGTCAGGGATTCACGCAAGTTCGAATCACTGAAATTGCAGCATCGGTTTAACTATAGTCTTTAGAGTTTTTGGAGGTTTGGCTTATGGCGCATAAAAAAGGTGGCGGGTCATCCCGCAACGGTCGAGATAGCAATCCACAATATTTAGGCGTCAAAGCCTATGCCGGGGAAAAAGTGAGCGGCGGAAGTATCATCGTTCGTCAACGAGGAACAAAATTCTTTCCCGGAACAAATGTTGGACTTGGAAAGGACTATACCCTCTTTGCCAAAGTAGACGGGATCGTGAAGTTTGAAGGAGGAATCGCCCGCCGAAAGGTGAGCGTCTACCCTCCCGCCTAGCTCTCCATCCCATTTCCTCTTTTTCTGAATTCCCCTTCTTCATTTTTCCCTTACAAGTCCGGTAGGGTTTAAGGATCAGTATGTTTATTGATCAAGCACGGATATTCATCAAAGCTGGTGACGGTGGCACCGGACACTGTAGCTTTCGACGGGAAAAATTTGCTGAATTTGGTGGCCCCAATGGTGGCGACGGCGGTGATGGAGGAGACGTGGTATTTGTGGCCTCTAATAGAGTCTCAACCTTGCTGGACCTTCGATACAAAAAACACTATGAGGCCACTTCCGGAGAAAGAGGTCTTAAAACAAACTGCCACGGAGCCAATGGCCCCGATATCGTGATTGCCCTTCCTGTAGGGACCCTCGTAAAAAACGAGGACGGGGGCATCATCGCCGATCTTATTGCGGAAGGACAAACCGCCATTGTGGCCAAAGGCGGCAAAGGCGGGAAGGGCAACGCACGTTTTGCCACCTCAACAAATCGAGCACCACGTCAATTTGAGCCGGGGACTCCGGGCGAAGAGCGATGGGTAAATCTGGAATTAAAGCTCTTAGCCGATGTCGGCTTGGTAGGCTTTCCTAATGCCGGCAAATCCACGCTGATTTCAGCCATTTCTTCTGCACATCCCGAAATTGCAAGTTATCCCTTTACCACCCTGCGGCCTCATTTGGGAGTGGTGGAATGGATGGAACATTCGTCGTTTGTCGTAGCCGATATTCCGGGATTAATCGAAGGCGCTCATGAGGGAAAAGGGTTAGGAATCAAATTTCTGCGCCATATTCAGCGAACCGCTTTTTTGTTATATCTGGTCGATATCACCGAATGGATTTCAGAAGATCCCATCGTAATTATTGAAACGTTACAAAGCGAACTTCAGGCATTTGATCCCGGACTCCTTGAACGGCCATTTGCCATTGTGGCCACCAAAATTGATTCACAGGGAAACGGCCAGCACTTGGAATCCCTTCGCCAGCATTGTGCCGCACACCATTACCCATTCTTTCCCATTTCGGCCGTGACCAGGGAAGGCCTCCCGGCACTTGTGACCTACTTAGGGAAAGCCGTTCTAGAAGCAAAGACCACATGCGCGAGCAAGTGCTAGCGTCGTGCAAGAGGATCGTCGTCAAGGTGGGAAGCAGTTTGGTGGCTTCCTCGCAAGGCGGTCTTCGTCTCGACAGAATCAACCGTCTAGCCCAGGAATTGGGAACCCTACAGGCTCAGAATCGACAAATTGTTGTGGTTTCCTCGGGAGCCATCGTTGCCGGAATTGCACACCTCGCCATTTCGTCTTATCCCACTGAACTCCCCCTTCAGCAGGCCGCCGCTGCCGTCGGACAAAGCCGGCTCATGCGAGCCTATGAGATGGCGTTTGAAGAAACTCAAAACAAGATTGCCCAGGTTCTTCTAACTCACCAGGATTTATCCGACCGTCGACGATTTCTGAATGCGCGCCATACCTTGAATACCCTTATTCAGCTAGGGGTCATTCCGATCATCAATGAAAATGACACCGTGGCAATCGATGAAATCAGATTTGGTGACAATGATACCCTTGCTGGAGAAGTGGCCCACTTAGTTGACGCAGATCTGCTGGTGATTTTATCAGATGTCGATGGGCTCTATAGCCAGGACCCCCATCTCAATCCTTCGGCGGAATTAATTCCTCTGGTTGCCAACGTCACCAAGGATATTGAAGATCTTGCCGGAACTTCTCGGACACAAGCCAGCCGTGGAGGTATGGTCACCAAGATCAGAGCCGCCAAACAGGCAGGACGATTTGGAGTCCCGACCCTTTTATTAAATGGAGAAACTCCCAATGCCTTAGGAGAGGTCCTGAACGGAAATCCCGGGGGAACGTTTTTTGTGTCCGACCACTCTCCCCTGACCAGTCGCAAACAATGGATTGCCTTTACGCTTCGACCAAAAGGGGAGGTCCGATTAGACGAAGGAGCCGTGGCTGCACTCACCCTTCGAGGAAAAAGTTTATTGCCCTCCGGCATATTGGACATCACAGGCATCTTTCTGACAGGAGACCCCATTGCATGCGCCACACGTGAGGGAATGCTCTTCGCCCAGGGGCTCACGAATTATTCGGCCGAAACCCTTCACCGCATCAAGGGGAAAAAAACGTCAGACATCAGACAACTCCTCGGCTCATTGGAGTATGAGGAAGTCATTCATCGGGATAATCTGGTCCTGACTAATCCCCAGGTTCCATAAGCGACGTGACACCCGACTCATGCACAATCCTCCCTTGGCATACGTATCGATTGCTTTTTCTCTTAAAAAACACCTAAGAAAATTCTAGACTGATGTTTATTGGCCTCCTAGGTGGCTCATTCAATCCCATCCATAATGGGCATTTGCATATTGCCCAGTATGTCTATAACACGATCCACCTTGATCGGATCATTTTTGTCCCGACGGGAGATCCTCCCCACAAACCTTCGGCCTCCCTTGCCCCAGCCCATCACCGGTTAGAAATGGTGAGGCAAGCGGTTACTTCGCTTCCCTACTGCACGGTATCCGATCACGAAATCCAAGCTGAGGCAGTATCCTACAGCGTCGACACCGTTACTCATTTCAAGAAGGATTGCCCCAAGGGAACGGAGTTGGGGTTTATTATTGGACTGGATGCGTTTCTCGATTTCTGTAGTTGGAGGCAGATGGACCATTTGCTCACACTCTGTCATTTTATCGTCTGCTCAAGGCCAGGGGTGGCCTTCACACAAATTCAAACCCTGCCGTTCCTACCTCCGGCAAAGCATCAAGCATTTCAAAGCCTTGATCAACGGGACACGACCCGTCTGGACATCATTCTCCCCTCCGGAAAGACACTTTATCTCTTATCGGTACCACCATGTGAGATATCGGCTTCGATAATTCGAGAGCATCTGGCCCTTGGTTCCCGCGTAAGCCAGTGGTTGCCGCCCACCGTGGAGTCCTATATAATTCGGCATAGACTGTACCAATGGCCCGTCTAACCCACTCGAAACCATCTCCCTCCCTTGAACAAGCGGTCTTCATCGCCCAAGCGGCTCAAGAAAAGCAAGCCGAAGAGGTGTTGGTGCTGGATGTGGGAGCAATGACATCCCTAGCTGATTATTTCGTCTTTGCATCGGGGGATTCAGAACGTCAGGTACGGGGAATTGCCTCTTTCATCGAAAAAGTCATGTCCACACGCTATGAAACGACTCCGGATATTGAAGGAAAAGAAACGGCCAATTGGATATTACTCGACTATGGCGATATTATCGTCCATGTATTTAAATCAGACATCCGGAAGTATTACGCCTTAGAAAGCATGTGGGCTGACGCGCCACACATTTCTATCCCTGAAAGCCGTAAACCATTTCCGCAGACCGCACAAGCGCCAAAAGCACCCAGAAAAGTCGCTAGGCTTTCCTAAGCAACTAGAAGTTTTTGTCTTTTATCCGTAGGTTAGAAATCGAAATTTTTAGGGAAAATATGGAGAATCCTATGACCTTATTCCAAGATTTGGCAGACCGTGTGCTGGAGGGAACAATCCCAAGTCGACAGGAAGGCTTGGCCATTCTGGATACCCCGCAGAACGAGCTGCTCGATCTGGTGAATGCGGCCTATCGGATTCGGTCACGATATTTTGGCAACACCGTTCGCCTGCAAATGTTGCTCAATGCCAAAAGTGGAGCCTGTCAGGAAGATTGTCACTATTGCTCCCAATCAACCATTTCTACCGCACCCATCGAACGGTACGCCCTTCTCTCTCCTGAAAAAATGCTGGAAGGTGCCAGACGCGCCGCACAGGCCAAAGCCCAGCGGTATTGCATCGTGATCAGTGGACGCTCCCCGTTACAATCCGAAATCACACAGATCACCAGCGCCGTCAAACAGATCAAAGAAGAGCTGCCCATTCAAATCTGTTGTTCACTAGGATTATTGAATGGCAAGCAAGCCAGTCAGTTAAAGGCAGCCGGAGTGGATCGTATCAATCATAATCTCAACACCAGTGAAGCCTATCACCCCTCGATTTGCACCACTCACACCTATCAAGATCGTCTCGATACACTAAAACATGCCCGCGCAGCCGGATTGGAACTCTGCAGCGGCGGTATCGTCGGAATGGGGGAAAGGAATGAAGATCTGGTCGATCTGGCCTTGGCCTTACAGGACGTCCAACCGGATTCTATCCCGTTAAACATGTTGTACCCGGTCGAAGGGACGCCTTTTGAGGAAATGAAGAATCTCACCCCCGCCCGCTGCCTTAAAATCCTCTGCCTCTTCCGGTTCTTCCACCCTAAAACGGAAATCCGGGCGGCCGGTGGACGTGAAAGAAATCTCCGCTCCCTGCAACCCTTGGCCCTTTACGTGGCCGACTCCCTCTTCGTGGATGGCTATTTGACGACACCGGGCCTTGCCCACCAGGAAGTCTGGAAAATGATTGAAGACCTGGGCTTTACCGTGGAAGTGAAGTACGAGGGCGCCGAAAACCCAAAAACCGAAACCTGTTCAGCCTAATCCTTCCCTGACATCAAACTTCCTTCTTTTGCCCTTTTAGCCGTTGCATAGACGGCACACGTCCAATTGAATGGTGGATCCCAAAGAGCCAGACCATTGTTCCGCAAAAGGACCACACCGCCAAGCGGAAAAAGGAAGACACAGGTAAATTTATTGACAGGATTTTTTCTGACTCCTAAAATAAAGAGCAATCATGAATGTCAATACTGTTCTCTCACCAGATGATTTATCCAAATTATGGGCTGAACTGGCACACGACGACCAGCTCCCGGATTGGTATGAACTCAGCGAACATGGAGAAGTCGTCATGAGTCCGAAGCCGCATAATCGACACCAACTCCTGTGTACCCAGATAGCCCTCCAGATACAAACGCAACTTGGGGGACAAGCGGGTGTCGAAGTAGCTGTTCTCACTCAGACTGCCGGCATTCGCGTTCCAGATGTCGTTTGGATGCCGGAAGAAAAGTGGAAAATCGTCACCACTGAGGAGGGATTAGTCCAGGCGCCAGAAATCGTCGTCGAAGTCTTATCGCCCGGGAACCGCCAAACAGAAATTAATCACAAAATTCACGCCTATCTTGCTTCAGATATCCAGGAAGTCCTCGTGGTCGGGCTCAACGGCACATTGGAATTCTATCGCCAAGATGGAGTCCACACCACTTCCATCCTGAACTTCACACTAACCCTGCAGCCCCATCTCTTCCAATAATCCTCCATAACCTACCGAAACCACGCTGAATCAGATAGCTTCTGCTTTCGTATCAATCATGAATGGAGCTCAAACTGCTCTGTTAAATTTTAAGTTGATAAGAAAGGCGCGGTCTTAAATAACAGGCTATCAAAACTCTCTAACAACAGCCTTGGCCCCAAATCCTATTATTCCCAATCAACCATTTCCACCGCCCATACTTGGCCTTCCAGTTGTCATAGGTGGCCTCACTAATGCCATGCTCGCGGCACAGGTCTTTGACCTTGATGCCCGCATCGGCTTGTCTCAAGATCGCGACGATTTGGGATTCACTGAATCGAGTGCGTTTCATCAGAACCTCCTGGGGCATTCTGCCAGAAAGCTCTACGAATTAGCTGTCCTCGATAGGGGGAAGCTTACAGCACGATCTCGAGGCTTTTTTCGTCGTTCGATCAAAAGTAAAGTTCCCCGCCCAAAGGGCGGGGCTTTCCTAAAACCTTAAAACAACTTCAATTGCTTCGTCTTTTGTCCCTCATACCGATGATACCGACTGACTGGTCCGTTGAATGCCCATGGGCCTTTGAGATCCCAACTTGGACCTGCCTCCGGCCAGCTGAACGTTTCCTCCCCGCTCAAAGAGCGGGGCTTCCACGTTCATTTTAGTGATGCGAAAAATGCTTAAGGAATTTTGGGATTATGAAAAGGAGGTCCATAGGGCCTCCTGGAGTTTTGTTAAACATCACTTACCATATCCGCATGAACCTAAAAAGATTTCCTTTTCTATCTTAGGTGCCCTACTTGGTTTGTTGTTTCTGTATTTGTTAAATGAAAGGCTTTTAGAGGACGCAATTACTGCATCCGTAGCGGTCTTTCTTGAAATTTTCACTATCCTCATTGTTTTCTATGGTTTAGGTAGGGTCTGGGCACCCATTGAATTGAAAAAAACAAAATCTTGAAAAAATAAAAAAATTAGAAGGTGAAATGGCAGACCTAAAGAAAAAAATAGAGCCCCAGTTAAAGGTTCTTTTGAATCATCCGGATAATCCATTTTTTTGGGTCTTCGCGTAATCGAGTGGGTAAATTCATATCTCCTTGAGCATGCAGGTCAGGATTTTTAGCCGAAGGTACTCT
>JAGQKG010000144.1 GCA_020430245.1 Nitrospira sp. | reverse complement strand
TGTGGAAGATCCTGGAAACCGGCGGTAAGCCGAGTTGTTGGCGAAAGCCATTCAATCGGGGTCTCACCACAGGATCAATCATCGTGTGATCCAGAAATTTCCACATGTAGTGTTTGAATGTGACGGGCAACCAATCGGGAAGGGGCAGACCTGGAATTTTCGGGGCTTGGTGGGCTGAGTGGAAGACGCCTGGGGAGAAATGGACGGTGGCATGGGGAATGTGGTGGGTTTCTTGAAGAAGGCGGGCGGCAAAGCCCAAGGTGGAACTGACCAATATGGTGTTTCCCCGGATGACTTGTGACTTAAGGAGTCTATAGGTTTCTGGCAGGGCGCTGGAGACCACCCGTTTCATGATGAGTCGCCAGCCTTTTTGAGGATGCCATAACGTGGGATTGTCGGCCATGGCGTCATAGTCATCGGCCGTTCCCATGGCCACAAACTCCACTCCTGCCTGGTGAACCAGTTTTTTGAAATGGGCATTGGTGAACATCGTGACCGTATGCCCGCGTTGCTGGAGCTGTCTGGCCATCCCCACCAAGGGCAGCACATCCCCGTAACTTCCCACCGCAAGGATAAGAATCGTCATTGAGGTATTCCGGGAGTTACCCTTGAAATTCCTCATCTGCGAAGGCGAGATTATTCGTCTGCCACCGTTTTAATCGGCAAAAGCCCCAAGGCATATAGAGTCCGAAGGTAATGATCGTGAGCACCATGATTAGGAGCCAAGTCCAAAAAAATCCGAATCCCGTTCCGTGAAAAGCGAGGCGGCGGTTCCCGATGAAGGTGTGTTCCGAAATCCACCGCTGTTGAGCGGAATAGGCCCACGGAAAAAATAAGCCGAAGGTGATCATTGTCAACACCCACGTCCAGATAAATAACCATAAACAACTGAGCCCTGTACCGCGAAAATCAAAGCGATGGTGATTCATGTGCTCCTCATGCAAAAAGTGAAGGAGGCAATGTACCTCATCGTATCATGGGAGGATTGGTGGGTGAATATCCGAAGTGTCGGCCGTTTGAAGAGCATTAGGGAGATTTTGTCTTTCTGGTTAGGGCATCCCAAGAAGATGCGTGCCACCATCCGAACGATAATGTCGGAATGCCAAAAGATTGACCTTCATCACTGAGTCATACTAGCGTAACATCAATCACGTACAATCGGGACAGTCTGGAATCGAAACGCTGTCTTTTCCTCGATGCCTTCAGGGAGAAAGGAGAACATCATGAAAAAAGTTGCGGTTATCCTCTCGGGTTGCGGGTTTTTAGATGGAGCTGAAATTACCGAAGCCATTAGCACACTCATTGCCATTGGTCAAAACGGAGCTGAATATGAAGTGTTTGCGCCCAATAAAGATGTTGGGGAAACGAATCATCTCACTCAAAAACCAACCGGACAGAAACGAAATGTGTTGCAGGAAGCCGCCAGAATTGCTCGTGGGGAGATTCAGCCATTAGAACAACTCAAGGCGCAGGATTTCGATGCCCTGGCCTTTCCTGGAGGTTTTGGAGCCGCGTTGCATCTCTGTGATTTTGGGGAAAAGGGAAGTGGCGGCCAGATTGATCCACAAGTGGCCAGGATCGTCAAAGAATTTAGTGACAGTCATAAGCCTATTGCGGCCATTTGTATTGCACCGGCTATCATGGCATTAGCTTTGGGGAAAAAAGGCGTCAATGTGACCATTGGAGAGGACGCCGGAACCGCAACCGAGTTAGAAAAAACCGGTGCCAAGCATCAGAATTGCGCGGTGGAAAAATATGTTGTGGATCATAGTAATAAAGTGATCACCACGCCTGCCTATATGTATGGATCAGCCAAGCCCCATCAGATTTTTGCCGGTGTCAGTGGTGCGATTGCTGAATTGATTAAGATGGCTTGAGGGCTTGGGTCGAGTCCCGATACACAGTAAAATTCCGCTGCCAATGCAGACAAGAAAAATTGTGAGGAGAGGCGAAAAAGGAAAAAACAGGCGGGAGCATTGGAGAAGTCCAAGCATGCAAACCGATGCCATGGCTTTCGTGTTCTGGCTGATTCTTCCTTCACGCTGCCAATTCTAAATCATCAGGCTCAACAGGGGTTGACTGAGCAGCCATGAAGGAAAGCGAGGAGAACTTTTGGAGCAGCACGAGGCGGCAAGCAGGACAAATGGGATGGTGAGCAGGAGTAGAAAAAATATCAGCAAAATCCCGAGAGCAAGACTGCCCCACCTTATGACCAGCATAATACGTCTTACGGGCAAAGCTGGCATGCTTATGAGCCCTAATGGGGATGAGTCATGACTTGCGAAAATTTCTTGTGATTTCTTGTGAATGTTATTGGCCTCATTCTGCGAAAAATTGAAGAAACCATTTGGGATGAACGTGATAGTCTGGCAACGATGACTTTGCTGAGCGCTTGTACCACCACAATGCGATTTGTCGTCGCAAGAGGCAACCTGATTTCAAAACGGTGTGTTCACATGAGGAGGTGAAGATGGGACCTACAAAAGTCATTCCCAAAGAAGGTGCTCTCTATGAAGTCAAAACCGGAAAGCTGGTTCAAGACGGTCTTCCGACGCGAACTGAGCAGGAGGCCTATGCGGCACAGCATTATGTTGTCCTGCCGGTTGTTGATAAGGCAGGGAAGCCATGGGCTCTTGATGGGCAACCGGTGTTTTGCCTCCACGGAACGCAATTCGAAACCGTCGACGATCAAAAGATTCATTTAGCCCGATGCCCGGATTGTGGGGGAATGGGAATCCGAGACGACGAGCCGTTGGTGGAATCCGATTGTATTCGATGTGTCCAATGCGGGCATGAGTTCGATACCAGGCTCGAGATGATGGAGAACTGAGACTTGTAAGAGGTTCTCTCTTGTCCGGGTCTAGAGCCAAAAGGCAACTGGAAAGAAAACGAACGGGTCATTTTGGAGTAGCGTCCTCGAGGACCGGCATCACGGTTACAGTCATTTTGGCAGAAAAACTCAAAGAGGGTGAGGGGAGAACACGGTTCTTTGTGGGAGGCGATGAGCATGCCTCCCACGAAGAGATCAGTGTTGGATTGTAGTGAAGGCTTGAGAGTGTTTCCCTCCTCGACTATTTGCTGGCTGTGTCGATGGCTTTGGGGCCCACCGAAGGCATCAGAGAAAGCTTTTTGGCTTCATCGCTCACTTCAAGAAGAGCAATTGCTCCCGTGAGGGCATCTTTCAGCGAATGGGTCACAATCGGATAGACACCTTTTTGTTCAACCACGACATCGAGAATGGCACCATCTGCCACACCAACGACTTGTGTTTGTATGCCTTGCAAACGGTTGCCGGGATTTCCACTTGGCCAGACTTCGTCCCAAATTTCGGCAATCGGATGGAGGGAGGAGAAATTATTCGGACCGATGTTGACAAAATAAAACCGTACACGATCCCCCGGTTTGGCCGTGAGGAACTCTCCGCCTTTTGAAGCATGAACAGGGTCATACTTAAATATCCCGCCGTTAAACACCACATGATCGTTTTTCCCGGCCATCATGGCCGAGACGTCATCCGGATCTGAGGTAAATAATTCCGATTGCACCAGCACATATTCCCGGTCAGCCTTGGGCATTGTCAGCGGATCCTTCGGGTCCACAATCACTGCCCCGAACATGCCCCGGGCAATATGTTGAATCATCGGAAATGCGCCACAGTGGTAGGCAAAGACTCCTGGCCGTTTCGCTTCCCAGACATATTCCAAAGATTCACCAGGGTTCACGTCACGATAATTCGCAAGGAAATCCGTTTCCGCTGCATGAAAGTCCATGGAATGAGGGCGACTATTGTTCTCGTGGTTTTTAAGGATGAAATGCACCTGGTCGCCCTCGGTCACGCGGACGACGGGACCAGGAACCTGTCCGTTAAAGGTCCAAGCTTTATAGGTGGTGCCTTTACCGTCAATGACCACTTCGGTTTCCACGGCGGTCAGTTCCACTGTGACTTTCTTGGCCTCGACGAGTGGAGCAAATGTGAAAAAGCTTCCGGTCATTGCCACTAGCGCAATTCCCAACCCTATCCGGCCTGAATGTCGATTCTTCATTCTGCGATCCTTTCATGAAAAAATTGGTAAGCATGATTCCTGACTACGAATGCCGACGTTTGCAACACCATATGCAAATCATCATAAGCAGATGATGTGCCAAATTTTAATAAATCGTAAGTATTTGATTTGTAATAAATTATTGTTATGTAGTCCAAATTGAATCCAGCAATAAATTGTTGTTTATTAAAATTTTGCTGTAAAACAACAAAATATTGTTTAATATAGATGAACACAAAATCATGAACGTCGTGTCATTTTTCAACGCTTCCATATGGACTAACGGGCCAATGAACAATGAAAAAGACGGTGCCCTAGCCGAGATGCGGTTTAGGGCCGTAGCCCAATCCTCTCACGATGCCATTATTATTGCGGATCAATCAGGGACAATCCTGTTCTGGAATAAAGGGGCCCAACATATTTTCGGCTATGAAAGCGAGGAAACCGTTGGCCAACCCTTAACCCTTCTCATTCCCGCACGATATCGGCAAGCGCATCAAGATGGTCTTGAACGATGCCGGTTGACTGGGGAAACGCGCATTCTCGGGGAAACCGTCGAACTAAGCGGTCTGCGCAGAACCGGAGAGGAATTTCCCCTCGAACTCACACTTTCGGCTTGGAAAGAGGATGATCGGCTATTTTTCAGCGGAATCATTCGGGATATTTCTCAGCGAAAAGAAGCCGAAGAAGCACTTCAGCGATCGGAAGAAAAATATCGTGCCATTTTTAATCAAGCGGTGGAAGGGATTTACCAGGCGACACCTGCGGGTGCCTTTCTCAATGCGAATGCCGCTCTGAGTCATTTGTTGGGGTACGACTCCCCTCAAGTCCTGATGGAAACCGTCAAAGATATCGGGCGCCAACTCTATGTAGAGCCAACAAAGCGGGAGGAATTTTGCCGGTTGCTGGAAAACCAGGATGTCATCACGGACTTTGAGTCGCAGGTCTTTCGGGCGGACGGAACACCAATCTGGATTTCGGAAAATGCTCGGGTGATCCGCAACGCGGAAGGAGAGGTGCAGTGGTACCAAGGATTTCTGGTTGATATCAGCGGACGCAAGCAGACAGAAGAACTCTTGGAACGGCAAAATCGCTTGCAAGCGGAAAATTTGTACTTACAGGAAGAAGTCTTGGAAGCCGGAGCCTTCGGTGATCTCGTTGGCCAAAGCCCCGCTCTGCACAACGTCATCCGTCAAATCGATCTTGTGGCTCCCACGGAAGCTACCGTGTTGATTCTTGGTGAATCCGGAACCGGCAAGGAATTAGTTGCGAGGGAAATTCACAAACGTAGTCAGCGAAAGGACCGGCCCTTAATCCGTGTGAATTGTGCCTCAATTCCGCGGGACTTGTTTGAAAGCGAATTTTTCGGCCACGTGAAAGGAGCTTTTACCGGAGCGGTCAAAGATCGAGCCGGGCGATTTGAAGCCGCGGATGGGGGAACGCTTTTTCTGGACGAAGTGGGAGAAATCCCCTTGGATCTTCAAAGTAAATTTCTCCGGGTTTTGCAGGAACAGCAATATGAACGTTTAGGAGAGGAACATACTCGCCATGTAGACGTCAGGGTGATTGCCGCAACTAATAAGAATTTGAAGCACGAGGTGGAGGCCGGTAGATTCCGTCAGGATCTGTATTATCGCCTCAATGTCTTCCCGCTTGAATTGTCCCCGCTCCGCGAGCGGAAAGAGGATATTCCGCTCTTAGCCGAGTATCTTCTCAGGGTCACATCCAAAAAGCTACACTGTGCGCAACCCAAATTGACGAAAGCCTTGTTGGGGCAATTGCAACGTTACAACTGGCCGGGAAATATTCGGGAGTTGCAGAACGTCATTGAGCGAGGTCTAATCCTTTCCGGGCAGCAGGGATTGGCGTTCGATATTCCTCAACCTGGAGAAGGACGACCCTCCTCACTGGACCATGAGAACAAGGCCTCGGTCAAAGAATGGACCGTGGTGACCGAAGAAGAAATGCGCCGTCGGGAACGGGAGAATACGCTGGCGGCTCTGGAACAAGCAGAATGGAAAATTTATGGAAAAGGGGGGGCGGCTGAACGACTTGGGATTAAACCAACCACGCTGGTTGCCCGCATCAAAAAAATGGGAATGGTGAAGGGAGGATAAACTGTCATGGAGAAAGATAGGGTGTTCCTAGATGAATAAATGGAAAAATTTCCCTCTTATGTCTTGAGGGGGGTGATCCAGCCCGTCAGGGAAATCCATCGTTCGGTGAGAACGTCTGACAAGAGTCAGCGAAACGAGCACATGAAACCTTTCACTCTTTACCTTATGATTGGTGGAGGAGGTCTCGTTGCCTTGGTGCTGGGAATCGTCCTTCCGGGTGTTTTGCCGGTCTGGCGCTGGCCCCATGAGCCTCTTCATTCCACATTACCTGCTTCCGGTGGATCCCAACCTATATGAATTCGTTCTCCATATCTAAGTGGATTGCTACTGGTGGCAGCCGGCAATCTCCTACCCCAATTCATTCTTTCTCCTGACATGCTATTTGAACCGGTTGGGTAGTGGATGGTATACCCGCCAATGGTTTCTTTTTGGATGTTGTCTCTGGTCAACAATATCTCTCCTGCCAATGTGCAAATACACGTTGCCCGTTCACAATCATATCGTTTACCCTGGGTACAGAATTTTGTGAGATCTTGCTTCTCAGACGATCATCCTGGTTGATAGGTTCCAGAGCATCCATTTATAAAAGGAGAGTATTCGTATGGCAAAAATTGCCCCATTTCGTGCCGTCCGACCCCGAACCGAATTGACCAATCAAGTGGCGGCCCCTCCCTATGATGTGGTTTCGTTGAGAGAGGCGCGTGATCTGGCTGAGGGGAACCCCTATTGCTTCCTTCGGGTTGGCCGGGCGGAACTAGAATTAGGTGATGGGGTGGATCCCTATTCCGCCGAAGTCTACAAACGAGGGGCCGATAATCTGCGGAAGTTGATCAACAATGGCGTGTTGATTCAGGAATCGCGGCCTCTTTTGGGGGTTTACCGACAGAAGTGGGGACAGCACGAGCAAACCGGAATTGTGGCCTTGGCGTCTGTTGATGAATACGACCGAGGACTCATCAAAAAACACGAATATACGCGGCCGGTCAAGGAATCTGATCGGGTAAGGATTATTGAAACTCATGAATCGCAATCAGGGCCGGTCCTTCTCTTTTTTCGCCAGACAGCCAACATCGATCAATGGTTACAAGGGGTGACGAGTAACAAACCGGATGTGCATTTTGTGGCTGCTGATAAAATCGAACACACGGTTTGGAGTGTGCGGGATCCATCCGCTATTCAAGCGGTCATGAAGGACTTTCAAGACATTCCAGCACTCTATATCGCTGATGGGCATCATCGGTCGGCTGCGGCCAGCCGAGTGCGCGTCTCTCGTGGCCAAGCCGCTGCCCTATCTTCAGGAAAACACGAAGAGGGCTTTTTGGCCGTCATTTTTCCGCACAATCAATTACAAATTCTTCCCTACAATCGGGTCGTTCGGGATTTACATGGGCTTACCCCAAAAGAGTTGCTGGACCAATTATCTCCACACTTTGAATTGCAGGTGACCGCCCGACCGGGTGAGCCACCTCCCGCCGGGTTCGATATGTATCTGGAAGGGCAATGGCATCGCGCGAAACCCAAAGAGGATCCGTCGTTGAACAGTCAGCAGGACCCGGTGCGTGCGCTAGCCGTTTCAGAATTGACGGAACGGGTCTTGGATCCTCTTTTAGGCATAAAAGACCAACGGTCGGATCCACGCATAGATTTTGTAGGCGGCATTCGCGGAACCCAGCAACTTGCAGCGTTGGTGGACAGTGGGGACTGGGCTGTCGCCTTCTGGTTGTATCCGACAACAGTTGAGGAATTGATGGCGGTGGCTGATGCGGATCGCGTCATGCCTCCCAAAAGCACGTGGTTTGAACCCAAACTCCGTGACGGCCTCTTCATCCACATGTTGAAGGATACGGAAAATTGAGAGGCATCACGGCTTTGAATGAAATGTGATTCACTACTCATTCAAGTCAATTCTGTTGCTGGGAGTGGGATAGGAAAGGTTTCTTTATAAGAAATGGGTCAACATTATTTTTAATAAGGTTTGGTCTGATAGGTTTTTTGGGGATGTAAGGATGACTATTACAATAGACTATTTGAATTAAAATCGCATGAGCGTTAGGCATGAAAAATTTGAAGATCCGTGAGCCTAATAAAAAATTGATGCTTAAAAATAAGAGCCTGTCCATCATTTTTGTCTCCCTGGTTAAGGATGTTTTTCTTTAACCTATTGAGCGTTTATTACAAAGTAATGAAGAAGTTGTTTCCGATCAGTTAAATAAGTGTTGTATTGTTAACCTTTCCGTTTAATGAACGATATACAGTGGAAAATAAAGACGTTCCAAGAATTAGAATCAGAACAATTCTTTGACCTGCTGGAACTGCGAATAGATGTTTTTGTTGTAGAACAACATTGTGCGTATCGGGAATTGGATGAATATGATCGACATTCGGAGACCAGGCATTTATCCGGGCGTAGTGAAGTTGGAGAATTGGTTGCTTATGCACGGATTATCCCGCCAATGCTACGTTATCCTGAAGTCAATCTTGGACGGTTTGTGGTGAAGGCTGATTTCCGTAGACAGGGGATTGGGCATCAACTGTTACAGACAGCCATCCAAGAAATATCCGGTTGGTGGCCTAAGACTCCCATTCGAATTTCTGCCCAAGAGTATCTGCAATCGTTTTATGCGCATTATGGGTTTCTTCGAGTATCAAATGTGTATCTTGAAGACGGCATACCTCATGTTGAGATGGTGAAGGATGCGTCGGTATGAAAACTATTCCTCTGGGCGATCTTTCACTTGAAACCTTTCTGACGGAATACTGGCAGAAGAAGCCCTTGTTGATTCGGCAGGCCTTGCCCGGGATCAAGGCGCCGATTGCGGCTGATGAATTAGCTGGTCTCGCTTGCGAAGGAGAAGTCGAGTCGAGGCTGATCATTCAAGATCCTGTGAAGGACCAATGGGAACTGATCCATGGCCCGTTTTCAGATTCGACGTTTTCCGCTCTGCCGACTACGCATTGGACTTTGTTAGTCCAGGCCGTGGATCATTGGGTGCCGGCCGCCGCGGAATTTCTTTCGCAGTTCTATTTTATACCCAGTTGGCGGGTTGATGATTTGATGATCAGCTATTCCAGTGACAAGGGTGGTGTCGGGCCGCATTATGATCACTATGATGTGTTTCTGGTGCAGGCCAGTGGCCGTCGTCAATGGGAGGTGGGTGGTGTCTATGATGAAATGTCTCCTCGTCGTCCGGATGTCCCGGTAAAAGTCTTGACTAGATGGGAACCGGAGCAGCGGTGGATTTTGGAGCCTGGCGATCTCTTGTATGTACCTCC
>JAGQKG010000143.1 GCA_020430245.1 Nitrospira sp. | reverse complement strand
CTTGACCATTCGATCAATGGTGTATTCCACCTCCTCATCGGTATTAAATCGACCGAGCCCAAAGCGGATCGAGGAATGGGCCAAGTCCGATCCAACTCCTAAGGCACGCAACACATAGGAAGGCTCAAGGGTGGCCGAGGTACAAGCCGAACCGGATGACAGCGCAATTTCTTTGACCCCCATGAGCAACGCCTCTCCTTCGACATACGCAAAACTAATATTGAGATTGTTCGGCAATCGCTCAGTCGGATGCCCGTTTAAATAGACCTCATCCATACTCTTCATAATACCTTCTTGAAGGCGATCGCGCATCTTGGCCATACGAACCGATTCCGTAGACATCTCCTGCTCACATAGTTCGCAGGCCTTCCCAAATCCGACAATGAGCGGCACAGCCAAGGTTCCCGATCGCATACCTCGCTCATGCCCCCCCCCATACATCATCGCCTCCAACCTCACTCTTGGCGCCTTTCGTCGGACATATAGAGCCCCTACGCCCTTGGGACCATAAATCTTATGGGCGGTAAAGGACATCAGATCAATTCCCATTTCCTGAACATTCACAGGAATTTTTCCCACCCCTTGTGTCGCGTCACAATGGAAGAGGACACCTTTTTCCTTCGCAACTTTTCCGATTGCCGCCACGGGATTGATCGTACCGATCTCATTATTGGCCATCATAATCGAAATTAAAATCGTCTGATCGGTAATGGCATTGCGTACGTCATCAGGGCTCACCATGCCGGCTTTATCAACAGGGAGGAAAGTGACCTTGACGCCCTTCTTTTCCAAATATTTTGCCGTATCAATCACCGCCCGGTGTTCCGTCGAACTTGTAATAATATGATTCCCCTTTTCCCGATACATTTCGACTACGCCCTGCAACGCCAGATTATCCGATTCCGTTGCCCCACTGGTAAAAATCAGTTCTTTGGCATCGGCATGAATGAGATGCGCAATCTGCTTTCTGGCTATTTCCACCGCCTCTTCAGCCTCCCAACCGAAACTATGATTCCGGCTGGCTGCATTCCCAAATTTCTCGGTGAAGTAGGGGAGCATCATTTCAAGCACCCGAGGATCGCAAGGGGTCGTTGAATGATTATCCAAATATATAGGCAACTTCATAATTGAACTCCTTTTGTTTTACGAGATTCCACAATGATTAAGGGGGGCTCGGCCATCATATCTTCAATTGACATGCTATTGAGTAAATGAAAAATGCTTTCTTGTACACGCAACAAAGGTGTCCGAATATTACAATGCTCTATTTGTTCACAGGAAGCATGTTCATCTTTTTCATGGTAACAATCGGCAATCCCCAGTGGCCCTTCAATAGCTTCCAACACCTGCGCAATAGAAATATCCCGTGGTTCACGGGCCAGGAGATACCCTCCCTTGGGTCCGTTCTGACTTTCTACCATGTCATATTTAGCCAGAGTCTGAAGCACTTTTGCTAACAGCTCCAGAGGAATATGGTGTTCCTCGGCTATCTCTTTGGTGTTGACGACTCTATTGGGATTAAAAGGACTGGTTTCCCCAGATCGGACCATTGCCATATATTGAAGAGCCATCAGGGCATAATCTGCTTTTTTCGAAAGCTTCAGCATAATTAAGTATTAATATTTAAAAATTCAATTATCCATAATGCCGACTTATATGATCGGGTTTAACATATCATTGACCTCATTGGTCAGTCAAGACTAAAATGGTCGGAGATTCATTTAGTCGGATTAATAAGGACGAAAAATAATCCAAGGTGAACATTTTCAAAAAATTATCACTAACACATTGATTTACAAGGAGAATTAAATGGGTGGCAGTAATCCGTATATTGAGAAAAGTGAAACTGCAATCGCTAAAAAACCATTTAAACTCACGTTTATCACACCGGAGAAGCCTATTGAAATTGAGGTTGATCCAGAAAAGTTCCCTTATGGGGAAACTGGGCTCCCTGGAAGCATTCTAGATATCGCTTTGGGAAATGGTATTGATGTGGAACATGCCTGTGGCGGAGTCTGCGCCTGCTCAACCTGTCATATCATTGTGAAGCAAGGGCTTGACACATGCAATGAGGCCACTGATGACGAAAATGACCAATTAGATGAAGCTCCCGGGCTCACCCTGCAATCAAGACTGGGATGCCAGTGCGTTCCGAATGGGGAAAAAGATCTCATCATTGAAATCCCGGAATGGAACAAAAATCTTGTTAAAGAAAGTCACTAAGCGAACACGGATGCTTTCAACAAGACAGGGTTTGATAATGTAGGTCTCTTTTTCCCCCTCATCCATATTTTTCTATCAGAACTTCTTCGAACTATAGGGGCCACTCTCTAATAACGACTCCAACCAGATTCCATCGATCATCAGATGGCTCCCTAGCAATTATTAACTTCTTCCTGTATAAAAACACCCTTACAGCAGACAACCTCTTCTACTGAATGCCATTCATGGCAGCGAGGGATGCGTTGTTTGATTCAAGCCCCCTCTCCTATGCGTCCGTCAAACGGCTTAGTCGTACCGCTGGCCTCAGGAAAGGTTTTCTTGTCCTCCTAATCCTATCCCTAGAATCTTTTCCGGGAGTCGGCCAAGGAGATCAACTCTTTGCACAGGTGCAGCCTGGCTTTGATCCCACGGGACGATTCGGTCAGCCCCCGCCTCTAGAGAAAAAAACCGAGCCTCTGACCCCAAGGCCTGCTCCCGATATCACACTGCCTCCAGTGGAAACCATTCCTGAAATGAAAGGGGCTCCTCCCCAGATTCGGGTTATGGTCAGAAAAATTCAAGTTGAGGGGAGCACCGTCTTTTCAGCGGAGGAGCTCGCCAAAGTCACAGCCCCATACGAAAACAGGGAGTTGTCTACCAATGATCTGGAGGAACTGCGCCGGGCCTTAACCCTGCTCTATGTAAATAAAGGATATGTGAACTCAGGAGCGGTGATCCCGGATCAGACCCTACAAGACGGAGTCGTCACCATTCAGATTGTTGAAGGAAAACTGACGGATATCCAAATTGAGGGCACCAAATATTTTCTCCCGTTTTACTTTGAAGACAGGATTGCCCTGAGCAGCGGACCACCGCTCAATATCAACCCGTTGAAGGAAAAACTCCAGCTCCTTCTTCAAGACCCGCGCACGGAACGGTTAAACACGGAGCTAAAGCCCGGACTGAAACCCGGCGAAGGGGTACTTCATGTGCAGGTAGAGGAAGCTTCACCTTTCAAGGCGTGGGTTGAATTCAACAACTATCAATCACCTACGGTCGGCGAATCGCGTGGTCTCGGAAATATCGCTGTGCAAAACCCGTTCGGGTTGGGCGATGCCTTTCACTTTACCTACGGCCAATCCAAGGGGTTGCAGCCTCTCATCGAAGCCAACTACATCATCCCGCTCACCGCACGGGATACCACACTGGAACTGAATTTCCGGTTCAATGACTTTAACGTCGTCTCAAAACCATTCAAGGATCTGGACATCAGGACCAAGTCCCAAATATACAAAATCGCCTTACGTCAGCCCGTCTATCGCACACTCAATGACGAAATTGCCCTTTCCCTCATCGGAGAACATTTGGAAAATCAAAGTTTCCTTGGTGGAACGGGGTTTTCTTTTCAGCGCGGCGCGACCGACAACGGCAAGGCTATCGTGTCAGCCCTCCGGTTCGGACAGGAATGGATTCATCGAGAATCCAATCAGGTCCTCGCGGTTCGATCCCGGTTCAGTGTGGGATTGAACGTACTGGATGCCACCAACAACAAACAAAACTCGGATGATCCGGACGGGGAATTTTTTGTCTGGTTGGGCCAGGCCCAATATGTTCGACGCGTCGATCCTCTCGGCATCGAATTTCTCGGCGGCCTGACGTTACAGATTGCCAACGACAGCTTATTCGCACTGGAACAATTTGCCGTCGGCGGGCGGTACAGCGTCCGGGGGTACTGGGAAAATTATCTGGTGCGGGATAATGCGTTTCTGTTCAACGTGGAGTCACGAATCCCGATGTTTCCCAACTTTTTTGGTCCAAAGGTGGCGGTGGCTCTGGCGCCCTTTATCGATGTGGGGCGTTCATGGGAAGCCAAACGCGACACGCCCGATCCACAGACGCTGGCCAGTATTGGGGCAGGAATCCGCATGTCCTTCTTTAATCGGGCCCATGCTAGTCTGTATTGGGGTCAGCAGTTAAATCACGTGGTAGATCCTCCCGATGGGGGCGTTCAGGATCAAGGAGTTCATTGGGAATTTATTTTGGATATTTTATAGCCCTGCTGAATAGAAAGGCGTTCCCTAGACAACCCATGTTTTTCAAAAAATCCGCACGCTTTTTTCTTCAATAGAAAGTAACTAAGGGATGAAACACCTTCAGCGGAACGACCTAACCTGAGAGGACGCCAGTTGAATACGTTGCAAATAAGGGAGGCACTTCAAATTATCCCCTTGAATGATGGAACCTTACAAAAAATGAAAACCTGGCCCTGCCATAACGGCGGGGCCAGGCTCCAAAACTGCGGGTACGATGAAAGGAGGAAGAAGTACCTGCTTCCGAAAACTAAAGAATCAGGCCCCATGGTAAGCGGGTATCACAGACGGGGAAATACCGGATCCTGTCAACACCCGCACAGACAAGACCTTCGTGGACTTGCCCATCAGAATCCCGAAATCCCACTTTCAAAACGCCGCAGTTATAATCCATACAGACGATCCGCCTGCGCCGGTGTATTTAAGTCAACCGCTTCAAGCAACGATGCCCGAAGATGATGCATCTCGGGATTTGAAGGATTGGCCTGAATGTTAGTGGAAATGATACTTAAGGCGTCATACCAGAACCCGGCCTGAGCCCATAACCTAGTCGCCTCAATCGAATTAGCGTTCCTCAAGCCCTCTCTCAGCGAGGCCGTGACATCACCCACCTCAATCATTCCTCCGCCAATGATATCTGCCGATCGATGCTCCGGATCGGAGATTAGAGACACAAACCACTGATACGTTTTTCCTTTTTCCAATTTCAGGTCGTAATCTGCCAACGAAATGATGTGAATCCCGGATTCAGTCGGAGAGGAAAGCCGCTTCTCAACAAGAGGCGTCACCTCTTTCTCATTTATGAGAGTAAATTCCACAGGATAGGCTGTCGCCTTTGATAAATACCAGACCAATCGCGGCTGCACCTCGCTCGACAATCCTACGTGATCTGGAACCAGGGCCAACAGTAACGGGAGATCGTTCATTGGACCTCGGGTACCTCCACCGACACGTCCTCCGGGAGCCCCGCGTGGTGGAGGTCGGTACAAGCCTTCCTCACGGGAAGAAGCCGTTTGTTTATCATCTGAAACTTGGACAAGCTGGCGATCAACAGGAGGAAGGTTGTCCTCAATGACAACAGCGGCTGGGCCCTTTGTGAGTTGAGGCTTTTTCTCGCCCTGTTGCCCCGAGCTTCCCACCGCCTGAATTCCCAATCCAAGGACCACCCCTGCGATAGTCAGCCCTTTGATGTATGTCGTCATATGTTTCATATGGTCCTCCTTATCTTCACCTGGGCCTATGTCTATCCGGGAAATTTCACCTAAGGCACTCTGGTTGATCTGCTCACCTAAACATGACATAAAGCAAACTCTGTTCCATATGGCCTTATACCATTAACAGACATATGGTCATCAAACTCCTTATTTTGAGACGATTTCATGAATAGGACTTTCACGGTGTATGGTTGCAGGGCCTTCACCTGTCCACATGGTGTATGGTGTGTCTACTTTGAGGACAGATTTTCTCAAAGAGTGCTTCACCAGATAAGACCTGCAAGCAATTTTCCGGAGTCGCCCCAAAAAAAACCTCCCCCGTCATCACGGCTTCAACAGCAATGCTTCAAACCCTTTTATACCAATCCAACACTTATTTTGACCTTATTGAAGGGAGTTCCTAGAATAGATTCCGTATAAGGACGGTGTCCGAAGGAGGGACTGGGAAATTGCTCAAGTGCGGGTTCCCCAAATGTATGAGGTATCGTTCACTGGCCTTCCTCCTCATCCTGGGATCAGTTGGAGTATGGTTTACCAACTCCAATGCGGAAGTGATATCCCCTCAAACCCTGATGGAGGAGGGAAACCGCTTTTACCAGCAAGGCCGGTTTGATCAGGCGGCCCGATCCTGGACTCATGCGGCAAAAAGCTATGAAAATTCCGGAGATCACCCCAACCACATTCAAGCTCTCATTTACCTTTCGAGAGCCCTCCTCGATATGGGACAAAACCGACAGGCGCAACAACTCCTTCGAACCGCCATCCAAACAGCCCAGGAAACCACCCAGCCACGCCTGATGGCCCAAGCACTCAGCCAATTGGGAACCTTGCATCTCAATGTTGGAGAACCGGATTCGGCACTTGAGATTCTGCAACAGGGGCTGAAGGTCTCCAGGGACATCGAAGATCAACCCCTCATAGCTGCGACCCTCAATGATCTGGGCAATGCCCATGCCGTTCTCCGGAACGACACGGAAGCGATTGCAGCGTATACCGAATCCAGCATCCTTGCCGACTCCCTGAATTTGCACCCTCTCTCCATTCGAGCCATGATTAATGCAGCCCTGGTGGAAATCAAACAACAGTCCCCACACAATGGAAAACTCCACCTTCAACAGGCATTGGAGAAAACACGACAGCTTCCGGACTCACACGAAAAGATTCAAAACCTGCTCACCATCGGAATGGGACTGAAAGACCTCAGCCATCAGGTTTTAGAGGAACATGCCACAGTATTCACCCAAGCCGCTGAGTCTTTTCAGGAAGCCATAGGCAGCGCGAAAGAAATTGGAGACTGGAGAAATGAATCGTATGGGTGGGGATTTTTAGGAGAATTATACGAGGAAGAGGGCCGCCATGAGGAAGCTCTCCGACTCACTCAATTAGCGACTCGGGCGAGTCAACAAGGTCAGGCCCCGGAAGCCCTGTATCGCTGGGAATGGAACACGGGTCGGCATCTCAAAAGTCTGGGGCGAAACGACGAAGCCATTCTAGCCTATCAACGAGCGATCGATACCCTCCAACCCATTCGTCAACAAATAGCCGTCGGGCTTCCCCAGAATCCTGCATCGTTTCGGGAATCTCTGGGAGCGTTATTTTTTGAAACCGCGGCCCTGCTCCTCCAGCTGGCGGACGAGGCACCGGATGCCACACGCCAAGAAGAGCTCCTGTTCCAAACGCGGGATACCATTGAGGCATTGAAGGCCGCAGAATTACAGGATTACTTTAAAGACGATTGCGTGGAAGCGAACAAGGGAAGAATTCAAGCCATCGATAAAGTATCCACCACCACAGCAATCATTTATCCGATTCTCTTTCCTGACCGGATGACCGTGCTGATGGGCCTGGGAGGAACGATGAAAAAGGTCGCCGTTCTTGTTCAGGAACGTGACCTGGACGAAAAAATTCATTTATTCCGGACCTTATTGGAAAAACGCACCACCCATCAATATCTGCCTCATGCGCAGTCCCTTTATGATTTGCTCATCCGGCCGCTTGAACCGTACCTGAATGAATTCGGCATCCAGACACTCGTCTTCGTTCCGGATGGATCATTACGAACCATTCCCATGGGATCCCTACATGACGGAGAAAAATTTCTCATCCAAAAATATGCCCTGGCGATAACACCGGGGATCACGCTCACAGATGCCCACCCCCTGAACCGGGAGCAGGTCAATCTTTTATCGATTGGACTGTCCGAAGGCGTACAAGGATTTTCACCGCTCCCCAATACGCAACAGGAAGTCAAGGGCCTTGAAAACCTCTTTGGCGGAAAAACGCTCCTGAACGAAGAATTCCGCATTCCCAATCTTGAACAGGACATGAAAGAAGAAAATTTCACGATCATTCATATCGCCTCACATGGAAAATTTGAAAATGAGGCCAAGGATTCCTTCGTGCTCACCTATGACAACAAACTCACCATGGATCGCCTCAGAGAACTCATCGGACTCTTTCAATTCCGACAGATCCCCCTGGATCTATTAACCTTGAGCGCCTGTGAAACAGCAGGCGGAGACGACCGATCCGCCCTGGGTTTGGCCGGTGTGGCGGTGAAAGCGGGAGCTCGGAGCGCCCTGGCAACATTATGGTTCATAAATGACCAGGCATCCTCAGACCTGATCAATGAATTTTACGTCAGACTCAAAAAATCATCCCTCTCCAAAGCCCAAGCCCTTCGTGAAGCTCAGATGACCCTTCTCGATCATCCCATCTATCGGCATCCCAGTTATTGGGCACCGTTCCTGTTAATCAACAACTGGCTCTAATCGTTCATCCCCGAGACTGATCCTCGGGTTGCCACGATGATTTTGGCCTTGTAACGAAGGACACCTTCCTCAAAAATTCGAAGTCACGCCCAGACCACATGATGAGCAAGATTCGGCTTCGGCCCTCTCCAGCACATTGATCTGTTTTGGGCTCCGGTCCGTTCTAATCTCTTGATCCCTTTATTGTTCACTCCGTCCTGTTCCCTCTTATTGCCATCCCCGACCGTTGTAAGCGGAGATCCATCCGAAAAAAATCCAAAAAGACATGAGGCAGAACCAACAGAGAAAGGACAGATATTTTGGTGTCCTGCCAAATCGGTAGAAGTGAGCCAACCCCATGCTGGCTGCCCTCCTCTTGAACAAGTGCCCCCACACCCTTCAGGCCTGACTCCTGACATGTGCAGCATCAAGGAGGACGGCCGTTGACACGGTGACAACATCGTAACCACTCAGACAGATCCGATCGAATAAGATACCCCCCATTTTTCAGGTTTTTACGCTCGCAAGTCATTAATTTTAAATATGAAATCCTCACCACATGGAATTTTTCCCAAACGGCATCATGGTTGCTTTGATTAAGGAGTACCAAGATCAATGAAACGAAAACACAGAAGAGACTTCCCTCTATTTTGTAAAGGTTTCTACCATGCAACTGTACGAGCTTTACCAAAACATCGTCATCGGAACATCGATAACATGTGTGATCGGCCTAGCGGTTGCATGGGTTTTTTTCCTATCCAATCGAGACAAGTAACAAGGGAAAACGGAGATTTCACCAATTCAGCCAGTCAAGTCCCCGTCATCATTTCGGTGGGAGCCTCATCAAATTTTCATTCTGAATGAAGTGAAGGATCTGTGCTCAGGCCGACCGGGCTACGGCTTAGCCGTACGCTTCGTGAAGCTCAGCATGACAATTCTGTTGTGGGTGTCTCCCACACGGTCTTCTTGTCATCCTCAGACGTTCAATGGACCCCTTCAGGATTCATCTGTTCAGAGTAATGAGCGCTGTCAGGTGTAGAACCCTATATTTTGTATGAACCCGGTTATCTCCGTCATCCCCGTGGGCCTGTCGGTGGAGCCATCCGTATGCTGAAGGGCTTCTGACGCAAACGTTCTCACCATTCGCAACCCACTCTTGCCCTTTGTTCGATCAGAAAGGAATGGAAGTTGACAGGATGACAACCTCGTGTTCAGGAAAATAAACAGGATTGAATACCGAATTCGCGGATTGCATTACTATTTCG
>JAGQKG010000142.1 GCA_020430245.1 Nitrospira sp. | reverse complement strand
CAGATTCAAATAATCGGATCGCCGAACTCAAACAGAATTTTGGCATGACGGGATTTTGCCGGAATTCCTTTTGGGGCAGGGAGTCGGTACGATAGGCCATGGTTTTAGCCTACAACTTGATCAGTATCTTCCGACAAGCCTTGTTTCGCGCACCAAGAGCCGTGAAGCCTTCGACCATGCGGGGCCACTATTTTGGATGAGGCGCATGGGTCGGTTATAAGGACGGGGCAAGATCCTTGGGGTCAGTGTGTCCAGTTAACGTCGGCCATAGTTTTGAAGGACTTTTTACCAAATTAGAGAGCGTCCACCCTCCATGGCCAGCTCCAGGTTCAAAGGCCTAATACAAAATTCGCAACACACCGGCAGCTCAGAACCAATAAATGGGTCGGAGTATATTTTCATCGAAACGGAAGCCAGTATGAGATCCTGTCTGGGAGGAAGGGAGCAAGTTTCGTTAGCAAAGAAAGCTTTCTGGTCAACAGAATCATCAGATGAATCTGTTGTATTTGCATCTCTTCATGGCGGAGGAATATGCTGTAATCAGTAAGATGATGAAGGAGCAAGATGACCTACACTAGGGCCCTTAGTCTCTCACCCATTGTTTTTCCGTATAAATTAGTTTTCCTATTATCCCTCACCGTGCTTTGTGCCAGCGGTTGCTCTACCCCCTACAAAAGCACTCTTCCTCCTGATCTGGCCGAACAAATCAACCCCCAATTAATGTTCCCGACCATTAAGGAGGATCCTGAGAGCTTCAAGGGAAAGCTGGTCATACTTGGAGGACAAGTCCTAGCGGCAAAACGCTTAAAAGACTCAACCCAACTCACAATCCTTCAATTACCCCTCATCAATGAACAGGAGCCCACAACTGAACTTACGCAATCCCAAGGACGATTTATTGCGAAACAGCAGCAATTTCTAGATCCTGCCACAGTCCCTCCAGGAAGCCGGATTACCCTGGCTGGAGAACTAACCGGTTCTGTCCAACAGAGTCTCGATGAAACCATATATACTTATCCCACTCTCCTTATTAAACATTTCAAAGTTTGGCCAGCCTATCCTCCTGGATACGACCGGTATGGGCCCTATCCTCAACCGTTATTCTATCCCTATGCATATCCCTACTGGGGAGCATATGGCCCATTTTATCCGTATTACCCTTTTGGATATTGGTAGGACGCTTTTCCCAAACCCCAGACTCACCCTCGCCACTGATTTTCCAAAGGCGCCTGGGTAGGCAAACCCCCGATAGCTTCTAAAGGCTGGACCAATGCAAGAACTCCAGTGAGCCACCAACCCGATTCACTCCTTGTAAAAATGGGAATAAAAAGAAAAAAAGGAGGAGGCATGGCCTCCTCCCATAATAAACGAATATCTCAAATGAAATGAAAACCAGACAGGGGAATTACAACTTTGTGTCCGGGGGATTTTCTTGAGAAATGGATTCCGTTGGCATCGCTTCTCCTGACGGGGCTTCCATCGGAGGCTCTTCGCTGACAGAGATTTCTCCAGTTGTGGAAGCTTCCACAAGAGGAATTTCCTCAATGACCCTTGCTTCCATTGAAACTGGAGCTATCACTGCCACGCTATCGAAATCAGCCATTAATCCAATCGTATCCTCTCCACCGTCTAACAGGAGAGTAATATTCGTGGTATCGTTCCGCCATTCCGCCACCATCTTTAGATGGCCACGAAGCAAGGCTTGTCCCCAGAGACTTTGATCATATTGATACAACGAATCTAACCAGATTTCCTGAACCGACGTCGGCATACCATAGGATTGGGTTATCCAATTTTGTACGGTATGAAAATCTTGCACATAGTCCACCGCATCATCATGTTTAGGTTCAAATAGATAATTCGCCTGAGCAAGCTGATCTTCATAAAATGTATAGGTTAACAACGCGTCAATTCCTTCGATTTGACGACGATACCCAACCCGCTGCTCGTAGGCCTCCAATACCGGAGATTGGAGTTCCCAAACCGGTTGAACCGGTTCATTCAGTTTTACCTCTTGGGCATTCATTCCCCACTCTGTGCTTCGCCGCTCAAAAGTCTGAGGTTGAGCGGGAACGACAGTTTTTTGAATGACGGAAGGTTGCGATTGATGATGGGTTGGTCCCGCCAGCAGATGACCATTCGAATCCCGGTGACGGGTTAAAATCATATATTCTGAAGCCTCATAGGCAAAACTTGTCGTCAACAGCGTTGTTCCCATCATGACAACTGCACCCGTCAAGAGAAAATGTGTTTTCATAGCGTTTCCCATTGTCCTACAAGGTTTTCAATCGCAAGGAATGATCAGAGGATCCCTAAGAGGATCAATACTCAGGTGGATCTCCCGCTGTCACTACTCCTTTAGTCAATATAGAATAGTGTCGGTTATTGAGAAGAGAACTTGAGGGGGGGATGAAAGCAGAGAACTCTTATCTGGACTGGACATAGGGAAAATTTACCAACCCTACTTGCTTAAGATTAGAAATGTTGATAGCCAGAACCACTGGAAGAGAAGAATACAAATCATCAAAAAGAGGAAAAACCCGTCATTATGAATAGATTAAATTGAGTGATCAATTCAAGGTCTGTCACATACCAAGCCATTATTGGAGGGAGAAGACCATACCAGAACAAGAGCCGCCACAGGGGACGACAAAAGAAGAAAGAATAGGCACCAAAGTCCGGCTGGTTGAATGGCAAATACCCCAGGACATAGATCTTTAACACCAGGCAACATTGGTAGAGCAATCTCCACCATTTCCAGCCAATGGTTGTGTGAGAATTTCTGTCCAGTGCTTTCTCAAATTGGTAAACATCTGGAGATACCCGGCATAAGAATTGGGTTTTTGGATGTATCCATTCACCCCTATCCCGGCGGTGTGACAAATATCCCTTGAAGCTTTTGATGTAGTCAACACCACAATGGGAATACACGCTAAAGATGAATCCTTCTTGATTTCTGTGAGAACTTCCCCTCCGGTCATGTGAGGCATATTCAAATCCAGGAGAATCACACTGGGCCGTGGCGCACATTCTCTCTTCGAAAATAGACCACGGCGATACAAGTAATCCAGCAGCTCGGTGCCATCATTCACACACCGCAATTCCTGTCCTACCGGGATCTCGTCCCATGCTTCTTTGACAATTTCACAGTCATCGGGATTATCGTCAACAAGCAGAATCGTGTGGATAGGCAGATTCATCAGCAGTTTCCCTGGAATTGGTTAAACAAGAGATCTACAAATGGGTTGGGTAATACCGATTCCCTACAGTAAAGAATCTCTGACTTCTATCGGCAATTTCCTTTAAAACCTTTCCTGCACCGACCAATGACCTTAGGCTTACAACTGTGCGGATGCCGTCGGACCACCGGCCACCGTCAAAGAAGGAAATTTGTATTGAGAGGAGAACGCCTGTCGAAAAGAAGGAGACTCCGGGATATGTTTGGGCCAATGGGAGAGACGTCGGACATGCAACCACTGCACCAGAGCATCCCAACCACTCACCCGAATGACATCAGCATGAGGGATTGCACGATTCCAGGGTTGATCCATGACAAAAACCTGTCTGTCGAGAGCACGATATGCCTGAATATGCTGAGGATGATCGTCAATCGCGGCTGTTATCGATTCGGGAATGTCGGTTTTCTCCTCAGTGTGATACAGCTCATCAAAAGGTAGACCATGCCTCTCTAACCAACGAAGAGTCTGGGGGCGAGAATACGGACGCCGCGCCGTTACGATGATTATCCGATAACGACGATGGATGAGGGTCAAAGCCTGTTTTGCCCCAGGAAACAAGGGTAACCGTGGGATAGACTCCTGGTGAAACCGAGAGAAAATCTCTTCAAGGAGTTCAGGAGCTAATTGGCTCGCATCTAATCCACCGGCACTGCCATACAGTCCCACAGGCCATAAGGTTCCGGTCAATTCCTGAAATAAACGCTGCACTTCAGGCTCCGCACGGCCTAGGACATTATCAATATCAACAGCAAAACATGGTCGCATCATAGAAGATTACTCCACCAATATATCCTTGAACACCGAACCCTCCGAAGAGAAAATTACAAGGCAGAAATTGTTCCCTCCATTTTCTTTTACTATTTCTTCTACCATAGAAATTTTCAAACCAAACAAGCAAGCGGCACACAACACCCTTTCACTCACCGCATAATTGGAATAGCGCTCTCCTTATCCACCCGAGGTGAGACAAAACCAAAATCCAGGAGGAGAGGTGTTAGTGGGATAGGCTGGCCGCCAGTGACCGATCATTGAGTTGGCTTCGAAGGGGTCGATGGGTTAACGCGAGATAGGCGTGTTTGATGGATCCCACCGGTGACACTTCCATCAGAAAGGGGGTTTCCCAATCATCATCCGCCACGTCCGGTTCCTCTGGAATTAGCACACGTCGATACCGTTGTTCATACGCGGCCAAAATCTTTAGGGGAACTCCTCCCACAGTTCCCACATGTCCATCCGCCGTGACGGTACCGGTCAGAACCGTCTCCTCATCCACGGGGTCATTTTTAGCAAGGGCAACGACATTCAGGGCCGCCATGGCCGATAAACTTTCCCCGTACAACGTGACTCCCGGATAGGGTAAAATAAACCTGACCGTCCAGGAATCAGAATTCAAACCGGCAGCGTCAACCACCAGAACTAAGGCATCTTTGACCGATTGTTGTGCATACGGTGAAAACTTCCCTGGTCTGGAAAGAAATTGAAGGTCCAAGCCGTTGTGATCCCGTCGCTGGAGAAATTCCAATTGAATTTCCGCAACAATGCCGATCTGTTCAGACCGTGCATTCATGGTGGTCCCAAGAATGGGAATTACCGTTCGAATATGCTTGATTGGTGAATCCGCTTTTGAAGCGGCATGGCTGAAGGAAGGTAGCCCCCACGACAGAAACATCCAGAGAAGAGCACCGACAAGGAAGGACCAAGATGTCGGGAGCACATCCTCTTGAGTGCCACGCCCAGCAGACACGGAATCTGAATACTTCCCCTGAAATGATGCTCGACATCCGCCCATCGCCATCCCCCGTGAAAGCTGTCTTCTCCTTTTCGGCCTGACAAGGAGCACACTTAAGCTTCAGGAGGTCAAGCACCATATGCGGTCGTCTCTGATGATCCCTGGGTTTTGTCAATTCACAAATTTTTGGTTCCCGCACAGCAGAAACATCTCCCCTATCACAATCCATCCTTAGATATAGCGAACCCTTTAATCTCATCATGTGCTTACCACATGGGGGAGGATCCAGTTAAGAAGGGCCGAAAACACACCGATGAGGGCACTAGGTCTTTCTCACAATGAAGAAATGAATTTCCTTCCTAAAACGCCTCAGCAGTGTATATATGGGCATTAAACGAATTCCAACAACATCGGCTCAAGTAGGAATGTACCTCTGTGGGATCGACCGATCATGGCTCAATACTCCATTCCTCGTGCACAGGTTTCTCATTAAATCCACCAGCGATATTACCAAATTACAACAAGCCGGAATTCAAGAAATCACCATTGATACTGATCGTGGGCGTGACGTGCTACCAGATTCGCCCCCCCCACACACCCTTAATAATGTCTCATCCACCCCGAATCCGGCGATACCTGATTCCTCCGTCCCCCATGAAATCGCACGACTTCACCAGCTTTCACCCTCTGCCCAGGGAAAATCACTGTCCGGTGAACTCAGCACGATCAAAATGGTGCGGAAGTATATGCTTGAAGGCATCCAGAATATCCTCCACACCCTGCAGAAAACCGGAGGGCTCGCCATGGAACAGGTTCATCAGATCACTGAATCCGTCATGGCTGAAACCCTTCGCCATGAAGAAGCCTGCATCGCAATGATTCGGACCAGAGACTTCTCTCCAGCCTTGTTCGATCACGCACTTGCGGTCAGTACGTTAGCCGTTTTACTGGGACGAGCCGTGGGATTGGACAATACCACGTTACAACACCTGGCAAGCGCGGGCCTTCTTCATGACGCAGGGCTCTTGAACATTCCACAAGTCCTTCATCGACCGCTCAACCAATTATCTGACACAGAATTAGGCCTATACCAAAAGCATCCCCATCGGGGGGTTGAGATGCTTTCCCAACAGTCTGGTCTCGCGGACGAGGTCGATACCTTAATCCAGGAACATCATATTGCGCTGGATGGTTCGGGATATCCGGCAAATATTGATCCGGAAAAAATTGAAACACCCACCCGAATCCTTCGCATTGTCGACGAGTATGATGAATTATTAACCGGTCACCGCACAGGGAATCCACTTCCGGTCAGAATCGCCCTTCAAACGTTGTATCAACAAGGTAAGAAAGGGCTATTAGATGGCGGGTTAGTGGCGACCTTCATTAACCTTATTGGAATCTATCCCACCTATGCCCTGGTGGAATTGAGTACCGGGGAACGGGGAATTGTCACAGCAAACTCCAGGGATAATCTACTCCAACCCACGATCCTCCTTATCCAGGATGCCATTCATCAACCCTTGACTGAACCGATCCCGCTCAACTTCTCTGTGCTCTCCTCTCATGAATCACGGCCCGAAATTGTGCGGGTCCTTGCTCCCGAACAAGTCGGCATTGACCTTGATTCTGCTCTGGAAAATTGGATGACGTTGTAGCCCTCCCTGTCTCTCGGTCAAATCGCGCATACTCCTCAGTCTAACCCGGAAGAACGCGTTCCCGCAGGCCTCACCCGCAATACACAGCAATTTCAAGGAAGCACCACCACTGAGCCATCCCGCAAGTTTCGAAAAATCATGACGATACAGACCCAAGCATGACCAAGGATGTCGCACCGCATCGGCCCCAAAACGGAGGGCTCAAAAATGGATCAGATCCTCCAACAACCGACCACAAAAACATGGCGTCTCTTGAGCATCACAGGCCTGGCACTCTCGATTGCTTTCTTCCTGAATGCAGGACAAGCCCGAACACTGCCCCTACCATCCCTCAATCAATCCCTCAAAGCCCAAAGTACTCCCCACACCAACATGACATCAAAGACCCACCCTTTAGAACAAAATCGTGTTTCCCAATCGATAAAATTCACCGACCATGGTGAGGGAGGGGCAAGGGATAGAGATCGCAAAGATCCAATCCTCAAGAAAAAATTCGGATTAGCGATTTTATTTCTCGGAACGTTGGCAGAAAAGAGCTAACACCCTTTTGGGTAAGGGCCGAACTTTTTCCGGAACGGGGCACGACCCTATCCACAGGACCAAAGAGTTGAGGAAATGCCGATCGAGATGTGAATCACTTTGACAATGAAGGAGGTGAGGAGTCAGCGGTCAAAAAAGTCGGAGATACATCTTCTAACGCCAACAACAACGCATGCGTCCCGGAACGCCCATGACCATTGGCTTGAATCGCAACATAGAGCTTTCGAACAAGTGAAAGCCCCGTCAGAAGTAAGCCCATTCGCTTGGCTTCATCTAACGCCATACCCATATCCTTAATAAAATGCTCCACAAAAAAACCGGCCTGGAAATCCCGTTTCAATATCCGGGGCGCCAGATGGTCAAGTGTCCAACAGCCCGCGGCCCCACTGGATATGGAGCGCAACAAGGTTTCTCCATCCAGCCCGGCTTTGTGGGCATACAATAACGCTTCGCACACACCGATCATCGTGCCCGCAATCGTTATTTGATTACAGAGTTTGGCATGTTGCCCGCATCCTGCCTGACCTTGATACACCAACGTTCTTCCAAACACGGACAAGATCGGCTTGACCGCTTCAAATGTCTGGGAATCTCCACCCACCATAATGGACAACGTCCCATCTCTAGCGCCAACGTCACCGCCCGAAACCGGAGCATCCAGGGCAATGGCACTTTTTGAGCTGGCAAGACCGGCCAATTCACTGGCTAATGTTGGCTCGGAAGTCGTGAAATCCACAAACACTTGACCGGAACGAGCCTGTGCCAACAAGCCATCGGGTTGGAGATAAATCCTTCGAACGTCCTGAGGAAACCCCACCATCGTACAAACCACATCGGCCTCCGCAGCTACGGCGGCCGGAGACTCTGCCCATCGAGCGCCTTGATCCAATAGCATCTGAGCTTTAGATGGTGTGCGGGTATATACCGTCAAGGCATATCCCGCACGAAGGAGATGTTCACACATTGGCCTACCCATCACTCCAGTGCCAACCCATCCAATTCGAACAGGTGAGGGAAGAATCATCGGATCGACCGCAGGAGAAGAGATATTCATGAACGCTCTTTGAGGGTCGATAATTGATCAGAGGCTGGCTGTTGTTGCGTCAAACAATGAATGGTCCCAAACCCCCAGACCAAATCCACGGCATGAATACCCACTACGGTTCGATCAGGAAACAGGTCGGACACAATCCCTAACGCCACCCGATCCTGTGGATCATTAAAGGTAGGGACCAATACGACAGCATTGCCAATATAAAAATTGGCATAACTGGCAGGTAACCGTCGTCCTTCAAAATACAGCGGCTCAGGCATCGGCAAGGGGACCACCAGCAACTTTCTCCCGTTTTCCACCCGCATACCCTCTAGTCGCTCGGCATTTTCAGCCAAGGGACGATAGTTTTCATCGGCTGGATTAGATTCCTGACATAGCACTACCGTATAGGGGTCCACGAAACGGCACACATCATCGACATGCCCATGCGTATCGTCACCGGCAATACCTTGTCCTAACCAGAGAACCTGGGCAATGCCTAAATGTGCGCCAAACACTTCCTCATAATCCTGACGGGAAAATCCGGGATTCCGTACCTGGACCTGCTCATCTAACAAACATTCTTCCGTGGTCAACAACGTCCCTTGGCCGTTCACATCAATGGCGCCACCTTCCAGAACAACCCCGCCACGATTTCGCTCAACCGGAATAACGGGAATCTTGAGTTTCCCGCCTAATCGAACCGGGATACGATCATCCAATTGCCAATCCGGATACTTGGCCCACGCGGTAAAGCGAAAACGGGCGATGGCCACATAAGGATCTGCCTGATCCCCTTTCACAAAAATAGGCCCAAAGTCACGCGCCCACCCCCGATTGGTCAGAACACGAAAAAACTGGATACGGGTCATATCAACCCCAACTTTGTCCAACACCCGCCTGGCTTTTAATTCGTGGTCTTTGTCATTCACCAAAATCCGAACAGATTCTCCTAAAGACAGCTTCCGAACCATTTCCCCGTACACCCAGGAGATGGCTCCCATTTTCCCCGGCCAATCTTTCGTGTTATGGGGCCATCCGAGCCAGGTCGCCTCATGCCGTTCCCACTCCGCCGGCATCCGAAAATCTAATTCAGATCCCGTCTTTATTCCAGAAACTTCCTCATGATAAGAAACCGTCCGGGAATGCGCATTCTCTATTTCCCTCTCCCGGCCAGAGTTTGGTTTCGAAGAGGTGACAAAGTTAGGGCGAGAGCTCTCTACCTTCTTTTCTCTTCCAGAGCGAACGCGCGTCTGAGATTTTTCTGTGTATCTCTCCCTGGCAGGGTGAGGGGTAGGCTGAGGGTAAAGACTCTTGGAACCGTCCATAACATCCACAATTTCCTCCAACACATCAT
>JAGQKG010000141.1 GCA_020430245.1 Nitrospira sp. | reverse complement strand
AGGAGAAGTGTACTGGAACGAATCGTTGGCTCCTCTTCTTTCATTGCAGGTGGGAGGACCCGCGGATGTTCTGGTCTTTCCCTCGAATGTGGAAGACGTTATTCGGGTGATCGTAGGGGCTCAAACAGAAGGGATTCCTTTCGTGGTGTTAGGTGGGACCAATGTGGTGGTTCGCGATAAAGGGATTCGAGGTATTGTCATGCAGTTGAAGCGATTGACCGGGATACATGAGGAAGCCGGCCATGTGGTGTATGCCCAGGCGGGAGTGCGGTTGCCCAGATTGATGCAATTTGCAGTGGGGCACAATCTGTCTGGAATGGAGTGGGCGGCGGGGATTCCGGGAACCGTCGGGGGAGGTGTGGTGATGAATGCCGGAACGCGCTTGGGGGAAATGCAGGAGGTCTTGCAAGCCGTCGATTTGGTGAATGTTCGTGGGCATCGTGTACGAGTCGAGGCTTCTAATATGTCATTTGCCTATCGGAAAGCGACGCTCCCCAAAGGGATCGTTGTTGGCGCGTGGGTCCAGTTGGCTCTCTCGAATAAAGAGCAGGTTGCGGCGAGGACTAAATCCTACCTGCAGTACCGGCGGGAGACTCAACCGTTAACCCTTCCGAATGCCGGATCGGTGTTTAAAAACCCGCCGGGAGATTCTGCCGGACGGTTAGTCGAAGCGGCAGGATTAAAAGGAGTACGGATTGGTGATGCTGAGGTTTCGACCAAGCATGCTAATTTTATTGTGAATAGAGGAACGGCTACCGCCGACCAAGTCTTGGCATTGATTCGAAAAGTCCGGCAAACCGTGGCGAGGAAATTTGGAGTCCGTCTTCAGCTTGAATGGAAAGTTATTGGAGAATCGTAGGGATTCCAGGCTTGATAGTGGGAAAAAAGAGATTCAGTCAGGATAGAAGGCTTATCACAAGGTGAAAAAACAGGGAATGATGACACAGAAATCTTTGCGAATCGGTGTATTGATGGGTGGATCTTCAGCTGAGAGAGAGATTTCGCTCAAGACAGGGCGTTCGATTTGTGAGGCGTTGAAGCGACGCGGATATACAGTGATCCCCATTGAAGTCGATGCCTCATTGCCGCATCAGCTCAGGGTTAAGAAAATTTCGTTCGCCTTTCTCGCCTTGCATGGCCCGGGAGGGGAGGATGGTACGGTTCAAGGGATGTTGGAAGTTATGAAGATGCCGTACACCGGATCGGGCGTGAGGGCGAGTGCCGTCTGCATGGACAAGGGGTTGACGCGCGTGGTTCTTCAGGCCGCCAAGGTCCCTGTCCCGCCAGGTATGACCTTATCCGGCAACATGATTCCGGTTCGTCCACCTGCCACCTTAGGCTTGCCGGTTGTGGTGAAGCCGTGTGCGGAGGGGTCCACGTTTGGTGTCTCGATCGTTCGCAAGCCATCTCAATGGAAGCAGGCCTTGCAAGAAGCCTATCGATATGGAGAGCAGGTGGTAGTGGAAAAATATATTCCCGGTCGGGAAGTAGCGGTGGGCGTTTTTGGTAACGAGGTGTTACCCGGCGTGGAAATCCTCGTTCCTGGAGGATTTTACGATTTTACGGCCAAATATGGAATTGCTTCCACTCGTTATGTGTGTCCGGCTTCCCTTTCTTCCAAACTGGAAACCGCTCTGCGTGAATACAGTCTTCGTGCCTATCAGGCGTTAGGGTGTCGAGGTGCTGCTCGAGTCGATTTTCGCATTCATACCAACGGACGCCCGTATATTCTCGAGTTGAACACTATCCCCGGCATGACTGAACGAAGTTTGCTGCCCATGGCAGCGGCACAGATCGGGTGGGACTATGATGATCTGGTTGAACGGATATTGGGTGCGGCCCTATCAAAAAAGATAGGGTCGTCTTCCGGAAAAAACAGGAGCGCGAGGAGTTCTAGGCCATGATATCGGGAGAGTCTCTTAACGCGAAACGGCCGCGAAAAAACCGGCCTCTCAAAAAAACCGGAGTGTCGGGGAAAGCCAAAACGCCATCCACAGGATTGCGGGTCCGGCGTGTCGTCATTGGGGGTGTCCTGGCGTGTTTCATCGTGGTGTTGGTGGTGGGAGGACGACAGGCGATCCGGTGGGCGGATGAGTGGACGGAAATCCAACAGATCACGGTTGTGGGTTTGGATCGAGTCTCGCGCGATGAAGTTTTGACGAGGCTGGACTTGCCGCCACAAACCAGTTTGTTCTCCGTGGATCCGGAGCTGCTCGCGACCCGGTTGGATGCGCATCCTTGGATTGGATCGGTCGCCTTTGAACGGGTGTTTCCACACTCCCTGGTGATCCAGGTGACGGAGCGGCAGCCTGCCGCGGTATTTGGATCACCGACCGAACCCTATTTCCTGGATGCAGAAGGGTATCTGTTGCCGAACGGGAAGGCGCCGGCGGGAACGACATTGCCCATCGTTGACGGGGTGACCTCGAAATTTATGACCCAGCATGAAGCCGAAGGCCATCGACGCGCAAAGCAGGGCATTCACATTGCTGAATTGCTGTCTCAACAATTTACGGGCAGACCACGGATTGATGTGTCTCAACCTCATACGACAATCGTGGATCTCCCTAATGTCCGGTTTCAATTCGGGCGCGAGGTGGAGGACCAGTGGCAACGATTTTTGGTGTTGTATCCCACCGTGAAGGACAAAATTGACGGTCGGTCGCAAGAAGTGGATTTGCGATTTGCTCAAAAAGTCATTTTTCGCAAGAGGACACTATAGGACATGCCCAAAAAAGAACACATCGTCGTGGGACTGGACATCGGGACGACAAAAATTTGTGCGGTGGTGGGGGAAATCCAAGATGATCGCTCCATTCATGTGATTGGGGTGGGCTCCCATCGTTCGAACGGGTTAAGAAAAGGCATGGTCGTCAACATGGACAGTACCGTGGAGTCCATCAAGCGGGCCGTGGAGGAAGCAGAATTGATGTCGGCGGTCCAAATCAATTCGGTGTATACGGGGATTGCGGGAAGCCATATCGGGAGTGAGAGTGCGCAAGGCGTGGTGGCCTTAAAAAAACGGGAAGTGACCAAGGCGGATGTCCGTCGGGCCGTCGATACCGCACGAGCCTGCGCCGTGCCGGCTCCAGACCGCCAAATTCTTCATGTGCTTCCTCGGGAATTTATTGTGGATGATCAGGAAGGGATTCGCGATCCATTAGGCATTGCGGGATCACGGTTGGAAGTCGACGTGCATATTGTGACCGGAGCGGTCACCTCGGCACAAAACCTTATCCGGTGTGTCAGCCGGGCGGGATTGGATGTCGTCGATATTGTGTTGCAGCCGTTAGCCTCCAGCGCGGCCGTGCTGACCCATGAGGAAAAGGACCTGGGGGTCGTGATGGTGGATATCGGGGGAGGCACCACCGATATCGCGATCTTTGTCGAGGGATGTATTAGACACTCGGCGGTCCTTCCCATCGGGGGGAGCCATCTCACCGGGGATCTGGCGATGGGATTGAAAACCGCTCCGGAGGAAGCTGAAAAAATTAAATTGAAATATGGGGTGGCCAGTAGTCTCTTTGTGAATGAGGACGAAGGTATTGAAGTGCCGAGTGTCGGAGGGCGGCCGCCTCGGGTCATGCCTCGAGCGTTGGTCGCGCAAATTCTTTCTCCACGGGTAGAAGAAATGTTCGAGCTCGTGCTTCGTGAAATCCGTCGTGCCGGGTATGACGGCATGTTGGTGGCCGGGGGCGTGTTGACGGGCGGGACTTCCTTGCTTCCGGGTATGGCCGAAGTGGCGGAACACGTCCTCAATCTTTCGGTGCGGTTAGGGAGGCCAATTGGAGTGGAAGGTTTACGGGAAATAGTCAGTAACCCAAGCTACTCCACGGCTGTGGGGCTTATCGTCCATTCGGTGAGCCACGAAAATGAGTTTGAATTGGTGGGACCGGGAGCCGGCAGAGGCAAAAAGTCCGGGCGTTGGGCCGGTGGCATGGTGGGTAAAATGAAGGGATGGATCATGAACTTTTTTTAAATCATGACAAGAAAGGAGGATCATGTATCCGTGCCTACTTCGCGAACCAAGGTGAGTTATCAATCAAATGTCCCCGCGGGCTACCAGGGGAGTGGTAGAAAGGAGGAGTCGTATGTTTTCACTGTCTGATGAGGAGCAATCGGTTATTAACATCAAAGTAGTCGGTGTCGGAGGTGCGGGGTGCAACGCGGTGAATACGATGATTGAAGCCGGCTTAAGTCGGGTGGAATTTGTCGTGGCCAATACCGATTTACAAGCCCTGGGGCGCTCGCTCGCGTCGTACAAAATCCAATTGGGTCCGGAGCGAACGCGGGGCTTGGGGGCCGGAGCCAAGCCTGAGGTGGGGAAAGAATCCGCATTGGAAAGTGAACACCAAATCCGTGAGGCCCTGGAAGGGTCGGATATGGTTTTTGTGACGGCAGGCATGGGTGGTGGAACGGGCACGGGCGGTGCTCCTGTTGCAGCAAAAATTGCTAAAGAGTTGGGAATTCTCACGGTGGGGGTGGTGACCAAACCCTTTCAATATGAAGGAAACCGGCGGACCAGTTTTGCCGAAGAAGGGATCCGTGAATTAAAAAAATATGTGGATTCCCTCTTGATTATCCCCAATCAGAAACTTCTGGGAATGGTCGATAAAAATACTCCTCTTATGGAGGCGTTCAAGATTGCGGATGATGTGCTGCGTCAGGCCATTCAGGGTATTTCGGATGTCATTACCACTCCCGGTTTGGTTAATGTGGATTTCGCCGATGTGCGAACCGTCATGGGCTATTCCGGGCGAGCGGTCATGGGCATGGGAACGGGTCGGGGTCCGACGCGAGCAGGGGATGCGGCCAGGCAAGCCATCGCCAGTCCCTTGCTGGAAGATGGAAGCGTGGAAGGGGCTCGAGGGTTGTTATTGAATATCACCGGTGGCCCTAATCTCACATTGCATGAAGTGAACGAAGCGTCCAACATTGCCCGAGAAGCGGCGGATCCTCAAGCCAATATCATCGTTGGTCAGGTCATTAATCCCGAACTGGGTGATGAATTGACCGTGACGGTCATTGCCACAGGATTTGAACAAGCCGAGTCGGGCATGCGGTTTTCAAGTGCACATCAACCGACTCTTGTGGTGGAGCCGGTCAAAAAACCCGCATTGGTCGCGGTGCCTGCGGAAAATGGGACGAACAACGGTTCTGAGGATCTCGATCGGCCTACCTACATGCGACGGCAGACGGCTGCCAGGCCGGCTCCGGAAAAGACCAGTCTGTTGGTGGATGATGATTGGGATGTGCCGACGTTTTTACGGAGGAAAGCCGAGAACTAAACCCATGACGGTTGAGAATCGTACTCTACCAAAGGGGTCCGGAGTGTCTGATGAAGGATTGACGAGTGATGTGATCTCCGTGCGGCATTTCTTCGGAACCCGGAGTGCGCCTGTAGGGCTATCCACCCACATACAACTTGGGCACATTGTGAGTGGGCCGGGGGAGTTTCCTGCTATTGTCGCCCTCAAGCAAATCCATAGTACCCGGGTGGTCGTCATACACGCCCATAGGGGGCTAGGGGCACTAGAACAGACCGAAGGGGACGCGTTGGTCACTAATCAACCTGAGACCCTGGTGGTCGTGCGCACGGCGGATTGTGTTCCGGTGCTGCTTGTGGAGAAGGCCAAGGGAGTGGTTGGTGCAATTCATGCCGGATGGCGCGGTGCAGTGGCTGGCATCGTGGCAGAAACCATTCGGACTTGTGTGGATGAATTCGGGTCGAAGCCGGAGCACATGCATTTGGCCATCGGTCCCTCAATCGGACCGTGTTGTTACGAAGTGGATGAACAGGTCATCAATCCGTTGCGAAGCCGGTATCCCGAATGGCCTGGGGTGCTTCAAGAAACCAATGAAGGGAAAGGGGTCTTAGATCTCAAGCAATTGATCTATCACCAGATCCGTGCCAATGGCGTTCCTGACTCTCAGATTGGACAGGTGAACCATTGTACGTATTGTCGGGGCGATCTCTTTTATTCCTACAGGCGGGAGGGGCAGGTAAAGGGAACGATGTGTAGTGGAATTATCTTGCCTGCCGCATAAGGATTGATCTCGCTTGCCGGGAGTGGCAAGATTTCATGCGATGAAAGGACGCATCGCTGACCCATCCGAAGCGATTCGCCCCATCTTGGGGTTTCCAACGAAAAGTGCTGGTAGAAGAGGGCATGGCAATGGTCTTTTCAACTCTCGTGTCAACGTGATGGTTTGTGTTGCCGGGTTTCGCTTCGGCAGGCGGGGGTTTGCTTGGCGCGTCTCGAAGGGCACAACGATTACTTAATGGGTCTCGAAAACCGCCACTTTTGTGTGGAGCAAAAGGCCCTAAGGCATTTGACGCCCCGTTTGGTCCCATGAGAGGAGATAGACGGTAGCTTCCAAAGGGCGGATCGACCGGCGAAGCTTGTCCAGAGACTTTTGGAAGGGTTTACACTAAGCCCGCCGGCGTATGAGAATGTCTAACCTTTGAGCCAGACGGCCGGCGTCGGACTTATGGAAACGGACCGTTCAGGGATTCACATGAACGGGCGAAGAGCCAAATATTCGGTTTGATGCGTCTACTCCCCATCCGTGACTCAAGCGACAATCCCGTTTACAATAGAAGTCATATGAAAAATCATCGGTGTTCCTATTGAAGGATGGTCACGTTTCCAACTCTATTACCCATACGATCCAGATCATCCAGGAGAACATCCGGCAGGCCGCCCATCGGGTCCGGCGGGATCCTTCCGGAGTTCGGTTGGTCGCGGCGACCAAAACCGTCCCCGTCGCTGATTTAGAAGAAGCCTATCGGGCCGGCGTGCGAATATTTGGCGAAAACCGACTTCAGGAGGCGCAGCAGAAGCGGCAGGTTCTTGGTACACGAGAAGCATTAGTCTGGCACTTCATCGGTCGGATGCAACGCCGGAAACTCAAAGACCTTGTTGGAAATTTTACTGTGCTGCATTCCGTAGAAAGCACGGAGCAGGCTAGGAGTATTAATGCCGTGGCTGAAAAGCTCGGAATTCAACAAGCCGTGTTACTCGAAGTGAACGTCGGGGAGGAAGCCAGTAAGGGCGGGTTTACCTCGCAGGAAGTGGAGTCCGGGATAGAGGAATTAGACCGGCTTCCTTACCTCAAAATCCAGGGGCTCATGACGCTTCCGCCTTGGAAGGAGAATCCCGAGGACGTTCGCCCCTATTTTTTGCAAGTCCGTCAATTACGAGATCGGCTGGCCAGGCAGACATGGGCTCGGGTGCGGATGCAGGAATTATCCATGGGGATGTCTCATGACTATGAGATTGCCGTTGAAGAGGGGGCGACGATGGTTCGAATCGGAACGGCTATTTTTGGTGAGCGAGAGGAGGCCGTCAGTCTCAACCCCGTGGGATGACCCGGCAGATTATTACAGGTAAAGGAGTACAATGTTTATTGCGGGAAATATCTTACAAGCCATTGCGACGATCCTTGATACCATCTTATGGTTGTATATGTGGGTTATCATCATTCGAGCCTTGATCTCCTGGGTGAATCCCGATCCCTGGAACCCCATAGTTCAGTTTTTAGACCGAGTAACGGAGCCTGTCCTTTATCAGATACGACGTCGGATAGGCATGATGGGAATGGGATTTGATTTATCTCCGATCATTGCTATCCTTATAATTATGTTTTTCCAGATTGCCGTGGTAGCATCTTTGAAAGATCTCGCGCTCAGAATGCACTAGCCGGTGAGGGGAAAGGAGTCGTCATGAAAATTACACCGTTGGACATTCAGCATAAAGTCTTTGAGACACAATGGCGAGGGTATCATAAGACACAAGTCGATCAGTTTCTCGAAGAAATTGCCGAATCGGTTGAAGAGCTTACCAAGGAAAACCTGGTGCTGAAAGAGAAGTTGTCCGGAAAAGATGATGAGGTGGGTCAACTCAAACGAGCGGAAAATACTCTGACCAGTACGCTCATTTCGACCCAATCTTTTGTCGATCAACTCAAACACGGTGCCCAACGGGATGCGGATCTTTTGGTGAAGGAAGCAGAATTGAAAGCGGAGGAAATTCTGGCGCAAAGTCGTGCCGAACTGGCAGACATGCGTCGAATGATCTCGACGCTCAAGCAGCAGCGGGCGCTGGTGTTGGATCGCTTGCGGTTGACGTTGAGTTCCTTTCATCGTTTAGTAGAAATTGAAGAGCGACCCGAGGCCTCGTTTGAAGGGAATGGCGAATCGGAAATGAGCGACGAGCGAGCTTCCCATCGGGAAGCGGGATAAACTTTTCGATCCTCCCATTACAATTGTGGATCAGACCGATCCCATGAAGTGTCTCCTCCTTGAAGGGATTCAAGGGAAGGTATTTCCTGGTGCGGTCTTGTTGGTCCGGCACCGTGGCTATATTCGGGCTCATCATGCTGTTGGGTTCACCTCCGGTCTTCCGGATGCTCCTCCTGTCCAACTTCAGACTAACTACGACCTCGCGTCTCTCACAAAGCCTCTGGCGACCGCATCAGCCATTCTGCTCCTGGTCCAGGACGGACTTCTGGATCTGGGAATGTCCATTGATGACTTGTTACAGGAAACCAAGAATTCTTCGTTAGGCCGGGTACTGCTCAAGGATATCCTCTGCCATCAAAGCGGCCTTCCGGCCTGGCGCCCGTTTTACCAGTCCTTCTCTCCTGCTCTTCCACCAAATGCTCTATCCGGTCAGGAACGAGCCAAGGCATTTCTGGAATTGATCCTCCGGGAAGGGATAGAAGCGTTGTCACCTCCCAAAAGCATCTACAGTGATTTGGGCTATATGGTGCTCGGCTTTATCGTGGAACGGATCACGAATCAATCATTGCCTGATTTTTGTCGATGTCGGATTTTTGGTCCCTTACATGCCAGTCCACTCGGTTTTCAGGGGCCGAATGTTTCGGCAACCTTGGATTCATCGATTGGAGGGTGCGCACCCACCGAACATGATCCATGGCGAGGGCGTCTTTTACAGGGTGAGGTGCATGATGAAAATGCGTATGCGCTGGGTGGCATTGCCGGGCACGCGGGACTTTTTGGAACCGCCGAAGCGGTCGGACAGGTTACCAAAGCCTGGTTGGAGGGGTACAAAGGAACCCCCGGATTACTTGCTCCTTACTTGGTGAAACAGTTTGTGGCGGCACAGCCTGGAAGCAGTTGGGCCTTAGGCTGGGATACGCCCTCCCAACCCTCTTCCTCCGGCCAGTGGTTTTCGCCGGAATCGTTCGGCCACCTGGGGTTTACCGGCACGAGTATCTGGATAGACCCGACTCGGGACCTGGAGGTTATTTTTCTTTCCAATCGTGTCCATCCCACCCGAGACAATCAGGCCATCAAAGCTTTTCGTCCTAAACTTCATGATGCGATTATTCAGGAATTGGGAGCATGATCTCGCCTGAAACTGACTCGGTAGGCTTGTTCGAGTATTGCCGGGTTTCGGCCCATAGCTGTTAAGCTAAGCCGAAGGGGTTTCTTGCACCTGCGCTTGCTTAGCGCTTTTTTTGTGCTATATTACCGATAGCTTTATAGAGGCTATCGGGTTTGATCAGAACATACGAGGAGGCCCCGATGACGCGAGACGAGCAGACCCTGCAACGAATTCAGCGACAGCTGGCGACCCTGGGCCCGGTCTTACCGGGGA
>JAGQKG010000140.1 GCA_020430245.1 Nitrospira sp. | reverse complement strand
CGGTTGGCATACCGGTTTTTCTTTGTCATGACTGGAGATTATCGCCATTTCTACCTTCTTAACTAGTCATGACCCAAAATTAAAAATACATCGCGTATTCCTACTTGTGCGTTTCTGAGCATCACTCGCTAAAAAATGGAGGCCACATCTCTGCAACTTTTCGTTCTTTTGTATACCTGTCCTCTGCTTCCTATTTAGTCAACAAGGCCGCAGAGGGTATAGTTAGGATCATTCAGGAAATGGAGCAACAACTTTTTTGTGGTTTTTGTCTTCAATGCCCTCGATCTAGGGGCTGCGTCGTCAATTGCTGTCGCGTCGTTTTGATTTTCTCAGTCCACAATCAAACCGATGTCCACAAGGCTTTCCACAATGAGGTAAGACACTGTACTTGGGGGAAAGGACGAAGATCCGAGCTTCGCAAACTTCTTCGCCTGCTCCGCACTTAAGGATAAACGAATATTGAGAGGTCTATGGTGAGAATGTATCAAGATACGCCATTCCGGATAAAAAATGTATGATCATGAGGATGAAAAAACCTTAAGAGTATGTACTATATGAATAAACAACAATAATTTTAACGAAAAATATCAATATATAGCTAGTGATTGCCTGTAAGTGAGCTACGCTGCTTTACATTACGTATGCCACTTTTCTCGTGGGAAGAATCGGTGCCCAAAAACTTTAGAGGGGTAGGCCAATGGTTGTCGGTATCGTCAGAATCTGGGAGACCAGGGTTGCACGGTTTCCTATGTTTTGTCAGGGCCGGATTATTATGGGGTATCCATAGTTCCACCATTCAATTCTCTTGAAGGGATGGGGGGAAACGATATTCAACCGCAAGGTTACCCAAAAGAGAAGCTTCAGCCGCTTAGGGTCTTTTAACTCGATACCCGTCAGCTTGCTGCGGGGTTCTTCATTAAATATTCCGGTGTGAGCGAAGCGACCGTTTCTCTTGACGGGTGCGCCGATGAGCAGCTTGAGATCAGGGTTCAGAATGCGGGAAAGGGTTTCAGTCCTTGCCGAGTCCAAGAGACTACTCCCAACCTGGAAAATTCGGGCTGTTTATATTCGAGAACGTATGGAGGCGTTGGGCGGTCAAATTTATATCGAATCCTCACCAGGGAAGGGAACGCAGGCGACCGTGGTGGTTCCGCTCATGGCCTTATCGAATCCAGACTCCAAGGAAATTCCGAAACCACTCAATCAATGAGCACATGGTCATTCCAAGAAGAAGGTGATTCGAATTCTCCTTGTTGACGATCATGCCTTGCTTCGTCAAGGAATCAGGATGTTGTTGGAACACCATGATGATTTTGTCATCGTGGGAGAAATGAAAAATGGAGAAGAAGCCTTAGAGATCACCAAACTGGGTCTTCCCGATGTTGTGCTTATGGATGTCAACATGCCAAGGGTCAATGGCATCGAAGTGATAAAATCCCTCACTCAAGAGCATCCTTCAGTGAGGGGCATTGACTTGTCGGTTCATGAGGATAAACCCATCGAAAAAATGTTGTTGGAAGCTGGGGCCGCAATGTAGTCATCAAAGGCAGTGTGGCCAAACAACTCGTCGAAGCCATACGTCATGTCGTCGCCCATCTTCACTAGGGGCCAATTCATTTAGGCGGGCTCTTCGTGAGAGAAGAATTTTCCCCTGCACCCGATTCGTTTTGGAGGATACAGTTGTGGGAAATTGCTCGCAGTTTTCTTTAACACTCTTCTGTGAATGCGATCTCTTTAAGGCCATCTAAAAAGGTTTATCTTCTGATACACGTTGTTCTGGGGCGATCAGCTCCCCCAAATGCTAAGCGAATCGGTGCGTTATGTACCTGCCTGGCTGGGCAGGTTCTTGGTGTGATGCTGATTGGACAGTCCTGGTGTTTTGGCCAGGAATCTTTCAGTGCTGTTTCTCCGCCCCGGCCCTGGATTCTCGGGCATGCCATGCCATTTTCCCAGGCGATTTTCACCGATCGTCCGACATTCAGTGTCGGACCGGGAACTATTGCCAAGGGACATATTCAAATTGAGACGGGCTATACATTTTCCTTTGAGGATGCTCATCCGGATGTCCGGACTCATTCGTTTCCCGAGACCTTGCTTCGAATCGGTTTAGTGGAAAAGGTTGAATTTCGTGTGGAGTGGCCTAATTTAACCTATATCGACAGCGGCAAGAATGTCGATGGTTTCAGAGATCTGGGTTTGGGGTTCAAGGTTCAGGTTTTTCAGCAGCAAGGTTTCAGGCCCCGGTTGAGTGTCGCAGGACGATTTTCGATCCCAACGGGAAATGAAGCGTTTTCTTCGGATCAACTTGATCCGGAACTGCGGACAATTTTGACGTATGCATTGGATGAACGAGTGGAACTATTTGGAAATGTGAATATCGCCGGTCCCAGTTCTCGGGGAACACGGTTTGTGCAAGTTTCCTCGTCTCTTGGACTCAGCGCAATTCTTTGGGATCACTTATCCGGGTTCGTTGAGTATTTCGGATTCTATCCTCGAGACGTGGCGAGCGGGAGCGCACATTTTCTGCAAACGGGATTGATTTATGCGCTGACGTACAATTTGCAAATTGATGCACGCATAGGAGGCGGTCTGACGCATGGATCAGATGATCTGTTGACGGGAGCAGGAATCTCCTGGAGATTTTAGCCTGATTTGACGGGAAGGGAAAAAATGGTATTCATCGGCTCATCCAAGGTTGAATTTCTGGACGAAGAGCACTGACTTTAATACCTTAATGCCTTCTGAGAAGAAGATGGACAATTTTATCGGTCTCCTGGACCAGCCGGTCACTCATTGAGGGAAAAGGCTTCAGCCAGCTCAAGGCGGGAAGGGGCTTCTGAATCACCTGGTCGCAAGACAATGGCTTTTTGAAGTGCATTGATGGCGTCCGTGGATTGGTCTTGAGCCATGTAGGTCAAACCTAAATCGGAAAAAGCTTCGGCATCATTGGGATTCAGTCTCCTCACGATCCTCAGCATCTGCTGAGCCCAGAGAAATTTTTTGTTGCCCCAAGAGCGACCGCTCCAACTAGTATTCGATCTGACTATTCTCGCTATCTCATGGTGCGGCTTGTTCGAGTGTGTCTTCTGCCTATCTCCATTCGTGTTGATTTGTGATCTAAGCTGCCTGTTAGGACTAAACATTACATCTTTAATTACGCTCTCGTGGGAAACCTGTAAGCCTGGTTGATCGGTTGTCACATACCAAATCCGGGCGGTGTGGTCCTGGCTGCCGCTTGCGAACTGTAAGCCATTTGGATGAAAGGCCACGGAAGTGATGTCACCTTGATGTTGGATCGTGTGAATGGCTGGCGAGGCGTGCGACTCACAGAGTTGAATTCTGTCGCTAAACCCTCCTGCGGCAAGGACTTTCCCGGCAGGATCGAAGGCCACGGCCCTAATTCCATTATCTAACACCCCCCTCACTTCCTCTCGGCTGAAAGATAGATTCCATACTCGGACGGTTTGATCAAAGCTCTTGGTAGCCAGGCGCGTGCCGTCCCTGTTGAAGGCTACGCTCTGCACCATCTCTGCATGGGGCATCGTGTGAAGTTCGGTCCCGTCGCTGGCGTTGTGAATGCGAACGCTTCCATCCTGACTGCCTATTGCCAGCAGTGTTCCATCATCCGTGAATGAGAGGGCGTTTGTTGCATAGGATTGCGAAACGTTCCAGCGCATCTTTCCTGTTGTTAGATCCCATAATTCAAGCACATGGCTTGGAGGATCCAGAATTTTGCCGCTTGCCAGAAGTAACAGCTGTTCATCCGAAGAAAAGGACATGGCCGTTATGGGATTGGCAGGGGTAAGGGACTGGATGAGTTTCTCATCTGGTAGTGCCCAGAGGCGGGCAGCTGGTTCTGCCCCCGCTGTCGCCAGCCATCGTCCGGCAGGACGGTGGGACAGAACCCTTACCATTTTTCTGGTGGTAGGCGGAACACCTCCTCCCTCGTGTGGGTGTGGAGGAATTTTACACCCCATTCTTTACTCACCATTGCTAACAGCTCCCCCTGCGCACTGATTGACATGCCATGGAAATCTTTAGGGAGAACCACATGTACGGATGGTTCCGTTGAAGCCAGCGGCTCTATTCAAAAGCCATCCGTATCGCTGGCCGCTTATTAAGCGGGATCCGTCTGAGGTGAAGGTGAGACGGCCGAAGCTCTCACTCTCTTTTGAAGTAGATCTCCAAAATCTCTTGAGTGGACTGTATCAAGCGCTCTGGTTTCTGTCTGGCCGACTGAACGATTTCAAGCCGATGATGAGCCTCAGGAAAATCCGGCTTGAGTTGTATAGCTTGTCGAAGGGCTTCTTCGGCTTCTCTGGAATGACCTTGGGCCATGTGGGCTAGAGCCAGATCTGAAAAGGTTTCGGAGTCTTGGTTGTCTTGCATGATCGCATTGGTCAAGGCTTCGATTGCTCCTGAGAACTTCCTTTGGGCGAGGAGAGCCCGTCCCAACCAGAACCACGTCTTGCCGTCCTCGGGTTCTAACTGCGAACTTCTTCGTAATGCGTCTTCTGCGAGTGGCCATTCGTGTTTGTCGAGATACACGGATCCCATTCCTCGGAAGGCTTCTGCCATTTCGTGATTGAGTGTTATCGCAGCTTGGTATTCCTCAATGGCGCCGTTGGGATCGCCCTGGTGCATAAGTTTCTCGGCTAATTGCACATGTGTTTCAGGGGTGTTGGATTGATATTCGGATAATTTTCTGAGAGCTTCCCGCTGTTGCCGTAGCCCCGCTTCCACACATGCATTGGTGACGGGACTGGTGTTGTTGCAGGGTTGGGTGACTGAAGATGTTGATGGGTGTTCGGCAAGACCAGGGTTAGCGAGAGTGAGTTGGCTGATGATGACCAGCAGGACCATGATAAAGGTGTGCCATGTATATGAGTGGGTTTGGGACATGGCTGAGAGATTAGTCATAGTCTGGTTCATGGGTGCTGGGCGCCCCTAGTTTGCGGGAAATTGTTGGTCGTCTTTTTCCGGTTATTTCCGGCATGAAGGTTTGGGGTGGACTGATTTCACCGAGGTTTTGTTGTGTTTCAGACATGAATCAGAAAATAGAAATTCCGGTTTTGGTGGTAAATAATTCGAGTGCATATTGTCCTGCGAAGGAATTGCCCTTTTCGTTTAGGCGGGGAGACCACACGGCAACCTTCAACTGGTTTGAAATCACCCCGATCATCCCACCACCCACTCAACTTTTCCCTGGTCATCTGACATTGAAGGCGAGGTCTCCGGCTGCATATAGGTCCCGAAGGTCAGCATGATGGGGTTCACTCTCTTTATCTGACTCTGCGGGAGGACCTGCTGATTGGTCCAAGAACAGTGACCTTTGTTGGCAAGAAAGAGAAATCCTTTCGCCATGTCTACACAGCTCATCGATCGTGGGCAGTGAAAGCAACAAAACTCAAGGACCTCTTCAATCTCATTCGTGAAATTGGTAAAGCTTTTGAGAATTTTGGCCATGGCCGCGTTCCGAAAGCCGGTAAGTCGTTTGGAGCGGGCTACCTGAGGGTCATCTTGAACGGCGGCATGCTTGGCCCGTTGCCGGACATAATGGAGAAAAGAAGTTTTGGCATTCTGTAAATGAGATAGGAGAATATCCGAGATAACTAGGGCTCCCGCGTTGATAAACGAATTTCCTGGTCTCCCGTGCTCATGCTCCAGTCGGACAAAAGAGTTGATGGTCGATCCGGATGGTTCCGGTCCGACTCGTGTGCAAATATTGTCACCTTCAAAGGTAAATCCGAGGGTCAGGGTAAACACCTTTGGTATGCTTACAATTGAGAAGAGCTCCCATGCGTGACCGACGTGGAAGATTTTTCCGTCAATAATCTGAACAGGCATTCCAAAATTTTGAGGGGAAACGGAGGCGAGTTGGGGAATATAGGTGGCACCGGTTCCGCAGGGTACAAGGCTCAGGATTTCTTGATGGATTTCATCCAAAATGGCTTGATAGTTCATCCGGGTTTACATCTTTTACAGGGGGAAGTGGCTTTGTTTGGTATTAGGGGCCAATACCGCAGGGATGGAATGCACTTAAGGAGCTTCATCCTGTTCGATCATTTCAAAGAGACTGTTCACAGGTTGCTTGATGGATTTGGGATAGATAAACCATTTTATGAGATGTCGTAAAAAGGAAACGGGGTAGCCAGGGGTGCCTAGCTTGGGGGCAAAGTCATTCCAGCTTGAAATTGTTGAAGAATTCACTCCCGGCTGACTGAGAAACCACTGTTCCAGATCTCTGTCAGTACGAGTTTGTATGACAGCATTTCGAAAATGTCGAAAAGACACCCGGAAGTGCCGAAGGAAATAGCCGTCAATTCCAATCGGACTGCCCAAAGAAACGCGATAGAGAAACGGGAAGTTCCCCTGTTGAGAAGCCCGCAATTTATCGGCCATGCGGGCGAGCCAACAGCAACCTGCTAAAGTGTCTTGTGGACGACGAAGGTTCATGGTTTTTTTGAGTAAAAGGACCCGTACGAAATCTTACCGTATTTGCCTCGGTGAGGGATATTCTAATGGACAATGTAAATCAGGGTTTTCAATCATTTTGACGGGAATGGGGAACAACAGGCCCTAGGTTTTAGAGGTTTTACTCATGGTCTTTTTGATTCGCAACACTTTTCTCGCGATTGAGCGCATGTTTCTTTAAAGTGAGGCGCTTTACTTTTATAAAAAAAAAGAGCATGGTAGAAACCATCGAAAAAAAGAGGTCGTCATGGGGTAAATCGTTATTTACTCGCCCTATCTGACAGTGATTTATAAGAAGGTCCTTCGGGGATGTACGTGCCCGAAGGGCCTTTTTGGTTTCTTGATGCGACAAAGATGAATAAGCAAAAGGATTAACATGAGATTCTCAAAGTGATCAGTCGTCAAGGACAGGAGGGAGGTGAGGCCATGCGAAAAGAGTTTCAAGGATGGATCCTGTTTAAAGTGTGGTTATCCAGCCCTCGGGTGGCGGTTTGGGGGGAAGGGTTGGTCGAAGGTTTCATTTTTAGCCTCATAGCCTTGGGGATGTGGAGAGCGGTTTTGGAATAAAAGACCCGGGAGTTCCCGGTCGTCTTGAAGCAGATCCGCTCACCTAAGTTCCCTGCACAAGGAGGGATGGAGTATGCGACGCGTTGATTACATTGTTGGTTCCCGGGATTTTAAGGGTCTGATTGCCGAACAATTTATGCAAGATGCCGTGTATGCGTATCATCCGGAGGATTCAGCAGAGGCATTGGCCCAAACGATGACAGAGGAGGGTTTTGGGAGTGTGCCGATCGTTGACCAGGACCAGCATTTGCTCGGTATTGTCAGTGAATTCGATCTCCTTCATGCCATTAAGGAGGAACGGTCTTTGTCAGGAGTTCCGGCGGGCGACTTAATGACACCTGCTCCCGTTACGGTGAAACGGGAAACGCCGGCTATGGATATTATTGATCGCCTGGAAGGGAAGCATCTGATTCGAATGCCGGTGGTCGATGAGGATGGAAAACTTCTCGGAGTGGTGGCAAGGCGGGATATCCTTTTAGGATATCTGAACGCGACCCGGAACACAAAGGTGTTTTAGAAAAGAAGCGTTACGTTAATAGATTCGTCATGCCCTAGAAGTTTTTGGATTTGGAGTGCGAGAGCACGTGGGTCAGTGTCTGGCTCAATTGATTCAAGAGGATTGGTTTGTAGAGAAATGCACGAATTCCCTGTTCCAACGTCTTTTCCTTGTCAATGGTATGACTGAATCCGGTACAAAGAATGATTGGCATATCGGGACGTACCTTGAGGATTTCTTGAGACAACCGGTCTCCCCCAAGTGTAGGCATTGTTTGATCGGTAATCAGGCAGTTGAAGCGGTGGTGGGGCATGCGAAACACTTCAAGAGCCTCCAAGGGATTAATATGGACAGTGACGGTATAGCCCAAATGCTCTAGAAATTCTTTCAAGACTTCGGTTATCGACACTTCATCATCCACAATCAGCACTTGTCCGCTTCCGGGACTAATGGGAGAGGGCTTTGAATCAATGGAAGAGTTAGTGGGTATCTGGTACTCGGGAATGGTGATGAGAAAGGTGGTTCCATCCTTATTGGAGGATTGCACCGAAATGTGTCCTCGGAGACTTTCTACAATTCCATGTGCCACTGACAATCCCATTCCTGTTCCTTCTCCGACGGGTTTGGTGGTAAAGAAATGGTCAAAAATTTTGGGAAGGATATGATCGGGAATCCCAGGACCGGAATCACTCACGACGATCTGCACATATCTTCCGGGATTCGGTGTCGGTGGAAATCGGATGTCGCCTTGTTCAATGATGATGGCATGAAGGTCGATGGAAAGAGATCCGCCATTTGGGCGAAGGGCATGTTCCGCATTTGAGCAGAGGTTCATGATGATTCGATGAATTTGAACCGGGTCGGCAAACACCATATTCATTTTGTGATGGATACCAAAACGCAGCTCAATGTTTGAGGGAAAGGTGGCCCGGAGAAGCGCCATCAGGATATTATTGAAATCGTGGGCGATTCCTCCGGCCAGGGTTCCGAGGGATTCCATTTTTTGTGTCTGTCTCACATGCTGTTCCAGACGTTTTTGCTCGGTGAGATCTCTCCAAATGGCCGTTACGCCTGAAATAGTTCCGTCAGGTTCTACATAGGGATTCAGTCTCACTTCCATGAAGCGGACGTTTTCTTCAGGAAATGTCAAGTGCTGATGAAAGCAGACGACTCGCCCTTTTCGACAGTCATCTAAATAATCTTTTAGTTGAGATTGGAACAGATCTGTTCCCACAAAATCTCGAATGTGACGACCGGTGATTTCCCGAGCAGGAAGATGGTCGGCTCTCCCTTTTTTAGTCCAGATGCAAAGGGAGTTTTTTGGCTTAATCATTGGGGGTTGGTTAGGTGAGGGGAGGCAGAGTCTGCCAGGAACAAAATGAGGATTCTCCAGGCAGAGCTTGAACGCCATAATGGTTTAACAATATTCGAACGAAGGCGGTATCAGACTAGAGACGCGAATCCGCGACGTTGATTCCCAATGTTATTGCCACGGATTTTGTTGGTAGGAGGCGTTTGTTAACGCGGCCACACAGGCGATTCCGCATCTTGTGAGATCCTCCTGAAGCACGGCTTTCATGTGTTTTGATCCAAAAGCTAGGGAAGCGAAAAGGCCCTCATTCAAAATGGCGGGAGAGATAGGTTTTCAGGGCGACCGCATTATTGTATTTTTCGTCCTTGGCCCCAAAAAGAATAGTCACCGGACTATATCGGGTTCGTTGCCAGAGATCCTCAACGGCTTTGATATTCCGATCAAGCTCGGTGAAATACCGTGTCTGAAATTCTTGCCAGCGGGCCGGGCCATGCCGGAACCAGTTACGCAGTCTTGTTGATGGGGCAAGATCTTTTTGCCACAGATTGACGTGAGCCGCTTCTTTTGAAAGTCCACGTGGCCACAGTCGATCAATGAGAATCCGACATCCGTCATCTGGGGTAGGGGGAGCATATACTCGTTTGATCCTGATAGTCGAGGGGGATGGTATCCGGGTTTGGCGAGTTCTGTGTAAAGTTGGCGGAGCGGAAAGGTTTGAGGGATGTCGAAAGCAATCCGTGGTATGGTCATTGACTAATCCGGCCGCTTGCATGTGTGCGTAGATCACGGTACTCCCCACAAATTTAAACCCTCGCTTCTTGAGATCTTTTGAAAGAGCGTCG